>NZ_JBFUKN010000028.1:0-73459 GCF_056400845.1 Mycobacterium sp. P4_H6
GTGACGCTGTGGGGCACTCATCCTCGTGAAGCCGACTGCAGTTGCTTCGTGGAATATCAACCCAGTGTTGCCGCACGTGCTTTCAAGGCCCAAGCTTTGGCCGCGGCAGGACTGCCCGCCGACCCGATCTCCGCCGTCGAGATGTATCGCAACCGACCAGTCCGCTGCGCCGTGCTCTGAACTGATGCGCGGCACCTCAGCGTTTCACGCCGAGTCCCGGTGTGGCCGCCTCCGTCCAGCGCCCTAGGCGTCCTTCTGAGCGCTGACATACGTGAAATAGCTTTTACTGCAGGGCTTCGAACGAGTCAGACTGCAAGTCCCGATCCCCTCTCTCAGACTGCGCAACACCGCGTGCGCTTGGAGTGGGGAAACCCGGCATCCAGACAGGCTAGTGGCCGGCTCACCTGGAAGATCTGCGCAATACGAGCGTGAACCTGAAGCTCGCCGGGGTCTGCCCGGTACACGTCGTCGCGGCCTGGCATGGCCGAAACTGAAACCCGCTCTGGTACGAGGGTGTCGTGAGGTCGGACCTCTGCCTGTGCATCCCACGAGAACTCAATTACGTCTCGACAGTCCTTGGCCGGTCTTGCCTTCGGGGATGACGTCGGGAGGTCCGGACGCGTGTCGCTATTAGCTTCCAGTCATGCAACACTCAAGCTACCCGTTGCTCAATGAACGACGATACGGACCCGACCGAGGTTGTCCACCCGGGTAAAGGGGTCACTCGCGTCCCCGCTTCGTTGCGCACTGGCGCGCAACTGCGCGATGTAGATTCCCGGTCTTGGGTAGGTAAACGCGCGAGTCACCTCAAGGTATTCCAGCGGAGGGACGGTCACCGGGGCGGCGGCAAAGTCCCCAGTGCCCAACGGATCCCAATCGACACCAACGATCGTGCCGGCGCCTGGCGGAACCTCGACCGTCGCATGTAGACGGACGGGCACTCCCGCGGCGACATCGAGTCGGTGGGCGCCGTCGGCGGTCAAGTCCACCACGGGTTGGATGCCGCGGCGATCGGCGGCTTTGCCGGGCACCTCGACTTGGCCGTCGGTGATCGTGTACTTCGTCGATGGTGCGGGCGGCTGGCCCGTCTCAACCCAGGCGCTGACATCACGGAGCGCTTGCTGGAGTATCCCGCTGTAATCGATGAGTCKATTCGTGCGGCCTGGGGCGATGTGATCGGCGTTGTCGTTGTGCCAAAGTCGGAAGTGATCGTCGTAGCTGGCGCCTAAAGCACGCTTCACCTGGCGGCTGTACCAGTCGCCGTGCAGGGGGAACGCATCGGTGTCGAGCAGGTTGCTGATGACGATGACCTTGCCGTTGATTCGGCCGGTGTGGGTCCCGCCGCCGCTGACTCCAGCCGAAATCACCGGGCCTGACAAGCGGCGCTGAGGGTAGCGCGGCGCTCCGTCGCGGTTCCGGTATTGGTCATAGGAGGCGAAGCCGCCTGCGGCGTCGGGAACCTGGTAGCGCGGATATGCGGCGAGGGCGACATACCATCGGTTGTCGACGCGCAGGGCGGCGCCGGCATTGAGCCCGTCGAGGGTTCTGGCATCGTTGCCCTCTGCCAGAGAGACGGTCTTCGTAGTCCTGTCTAGTGATCCCTGGACCTGCGCAGGGGTGGATCCCTCCAGCCTGAGGTCCAAGGGGGCGGAGTACGCGGCGGCCGGGACCGAATCCAGCACCAGTTTCGTAGGAATGCCCCTTGCGTCCCGCTCAACCAGCGAGATCCTGGCTACGTGGTCGATTTTGGCCGCTCGGATCCGTCTGCCCAGTTCCGAGTCCTCAGTTCCGAGATAGCCCGGCCGGGTCCAGAAGTCGTCTGCGTAGGTGGGGTCCATCGTCTTGATCTGTGTTGCGAAGCCGAGAAGTCCCATCGGGTCGTTCAGACCGAGTACGTACTCATAGTCCCCCCAGGCCCGCAGCGGCACACCGAGTTTCGTGACCTCTGAGAGAACTTCTTGCTCAGCCTCATCGAGACCTCCGCGTGGGTCACCGCTTCCGCCGGGACTGACCGCGTCGGCGATCAACGACGCCTTGTCCTGCAGCACGAGTCGCGCGAGGGCGCGCGCGAAGAAGTTGTTCGGGATCGACGTAGGGTCGCCGACGATGAAGGGAACCGCGCCATCCCATACTCCGACGGTGTTCTCCATAGCGGCAATCGTCTGATAGGAGCCGCCGCTACCGCCCCAGATGTAGCCGTAGATTCGCTGTGGGGAGCCGTAGTATCGCGCGGCTACCACCTTGGCGAACTTGGCTGCCGCCGCGTCGACCTTGTACCCGCCGCCGCCGTTGGTCTGGACGACGTAACCACCACTGGCAGAGGCGAACCGGAGTACATCATCGCCAGGCTTCTCGTCGATGAGTGGATATACCGATTGGAAGAACCGGCCTTCCCACAGCTCCTTCGGCGGGTAGGCGAACGTGAACTTCTTGCCGCTGCCGGCGAAATGACCCGACACTCGGTGGTGCGGGACCGGCTCAGCCCGGTCCGTTTCGCTCTCTATCACCGGTTCGCCATGGCTCGGGTCGACGCACTCAGCGGTCACCTGCACGGCCTCACCCGTCCCTGACGGCGAGCATGGTGACGGGTGAGCATTCGAGACAGTAGGGCTTGAGCAAGCCATGACAGCGACTCCAATAGTTAGCAGACACAGAATGATCCTCGGGGCTGTTCGCGAAGAGCGTTGCGCAGCGCTGAAATCGGTTGGTACCGTCGACCGCAGACGGGAGCCCATCCTCACGGCAGCAACAGATCTGCCAGCTCATCCAGCATCGACAGGGCTCGCCTAGCGGTCGCCGGATCTGACACCGCCCCCTCCAGAACGCCCACGACGGGCTTGGTGCGCCGCTTCACAGCTCGGTCGAGCATGGCGGTGGGGCGAACAAGGGTGCGGCGGCGGTCGGCTTCATCCAATGACGTTGCCAACAAACCCTTGTCCACCAGTTCGGCCACGCATTTAGACACATATCCCTGGGTGAAGCCCGTGCGTTCTACGACCTCACTAACCGTAGCTCCGGGATACAGAACGACGTCGCCCATTACCAACGCCTCTGCCGCGCTGGGCATCACGTCGTGCGACAGTAAGTCGGTCTGGCGCGAAAGCTCCACCAGTCTTTTACCCAGGCGGTGCATGCGCTGCCGATCCATGGACACCATCATACATTCCAAAGAATGCATTTTTATCAATGTATTCTTGGTGGCGATCGTTGCGGTCGAGGTCCAGACAGCGCCCTGAGCCGCCTGACTACGCCGGCGTTTCATCCACATGACTACTGAGGAGACCGATGCCGTCCATTTCGCATCCGACCGGGCATACGGTCCGCATCGGGACCATAGTGATGGTTGTACTGATGATCGCTACCGGCTGCTCGCCAAGTTCCCAGAGCACCCCGGCCCAACCGCCGGCTTCGCCGTCCGAGACGGTGGTGATCGAGCGGTTGCCCTTGCCGCCGACCGCCCCGTCCGCAGACCCAGGTAGTTGCACATCGGCGGTGAATCCGCGTCAGACCGGGTGCGTCAGCCCCGGCAGGAATGGCATTCTCGGCACCCGGGCCTTTGCCTGGGACAGCCGCCACGTCTTGGCGGGAATCACCTTCGCGGGGTCGCCCGCGGCCGGCATATACAGCGGACCCCAGCTGCTCCTGGTCAAGACAGACAGCACGACCTTTCCCAATGGCGACGGGTGGAAGTGCCTCACCTGCGGCGTGCCTGCCGCAAACACGTTGGAAATCAACGACCCTGACGACGTCTCCTACCCGGAGGCTTTCCGCGACGGCAAGCGCATCAAGTTCGGCAGCAATATCCTTGACTGCGGATCCGTCGATGTCGTCGACTGCGATCCGACGGCCACCACCACACACATTTACCCGATCCGATCGCCTTTCCCCACCTCCCCCGGCGGTGGAAACATGCGCGAGCTTCGGTTGCATCCCGACGACGTGCATCTCGGATGGAACCAGCTGTTCTTCACCCCCGACTTCAGCGACGCCACCCAGTTCGGCGTCTTCGGGCGGATGACCTTCAACGAGTTGGCCAGGCCGCCCGCGTACGAGATCAGCGATGTCTCATTCCTATTGGGCACGGACCTGGCGAGATCGGGACGCTTCATCAGCGTCAAAGGACCCGGTGAGCTGCAGTTCGACAGCCCCGCCGGAGTGATCGGCGAGTTCCGCGGATTCACCAGCGACGGCGCGTCCGCGCTGGGCATCGGCACCCAGGATTCGTTCAATTACGACGTCTTTGCCACCGACCTGCAGTCGGGCAGCTCCGACCGGCTGTCGCGGGACCCGGCCTACACCGACCCCGTCAGCATGTCGCCCGACGACAAGTCGTTGGTGCTTGCAGACGGACGGGTAGACAACCAGACCGGCTACCCGAGCCAGAATCCCCTGGGGACCGACGGGCGGATGTACTTCGCAAGTGCCGGACCCGGCGTGCCGCCATTGATCGACCTGGCGATCACCAGTGTCGTCGGCAACCTGTACAACAACCAGTACGGGCTACCACCCGCGCCGGGCGTTGCTCCCGACGACACCACCAGCGGTAGGCGGTACTTCCAGCCCTACCTGATCAACGTCGACGACAACCCCGATCGCGGACTCCACGACGGACAGCTGCTCAATGCCGGCGCGGACACCACACCGGGCAACGGCAGCATCAGTGACCCGCTGTGGAATGTGGGGGCCGACCCGGCGTGGTCACCCGACGGGACTGCCATCGTCTACTACCAGTTGTTGGTCGCGCCACCGGCCTGCAACACACCGCCGGAGCCGGCGCCATGCCCGGTCTCCCAGGAGCCCGGTGGCCGTCTCTCCCGACTGATGATGGCCAAACTCACCGATCGTGAACCACAGCAGCCACGCCCGCAGCCAGAACCGGTCGCCGACACGATCCCGTGGGGAACCCAGTACAAGCCCGGCGACCCGGTCCCACCGATGCGGCCGCAAGTCCCGGCAGGGACCTACACACTCCAAGGCCAGAATGGTTCAGCCACCGTGGTCATCACCCACGGCCCGTCCCCGCTGCCCAACCAAGGCACCGAAGTTGTCGGAGTGAAGGTCTCCTATGACAAGTACAGCGCAGACGGACGCAACCTCGTCGACGGAACCGAGGAGGGCATCAAGAAGCGGGGACCGCTGCGCTACATCTGGCATGAAGACCTCACGTTGAGCGGCGAGCACAACGGCACCCGGAAGACCACCGAGCCAGGAGGATTCGTCGTGACGTCACCCGGTCTAGGGCTGCCACCGACCATCGCTGGCGCCCTGACCACGATCTTGAACGGGAGGACTTACACCTCGCCCGTGACAGGTTCTTGAGGGCGGGAGTCAGAATTCACTTGCGCTCGGCGCAGCTGCGGCGATACCGACATCGGCGATGATCTGCGGTAGGTCGACAGTCGACACCATCCCGGGCCGCGCGGCGCACACCGCGCCGATCGCGTTGATCGGCCGGTGCGCGGTATAGCCGGCCAGAGTCTCGGCCATCTGCTCTGCAGGAACCGGAAAGCGAATGTCGACGTCCATCGGCGCGTCACCAGCTACCCGCACCTTCCACCCGACGTCACGCAACTCCCAGTCGGCGTCGATGGTGAGCCCGCAGTACCACGTGGCGCGAAAGGTGACCACCGGTCTGCCCTTGTGCATGGCGGAAAGTGTCACGCGTTCTGCGGCCAGTGTGCCCGGCTCGATGATGCCGCCACCGTCTCCGGGAACCTCGATCGGCTCACTTGCGGCGGCGATTTCGGCTGTGGCTTCGACACCCTCGCTCGTGAGGCCGAGGGCGTCCGCCAGCAACTCCAGAGACTGAGCGAAGCCGGCCTTGACCATGGCAAGACGCTCTGCGTTGAACGTACCGAGCGGTTTGCCGTAGCCCAATGTCTCGAACAGCATGAAGGGCGAGCACCCGTCGACCATGTTGGCGTATTCGTCGATCAGGATTGAATCGACCCTTCGCTGAACTGAGGTCAGCACGATCGGGAGGGCCTCGGTGATGAAGCCCGGACTGCTCCCTGTGCTGTGTATTGACGAGCCGCCGCTCTGGCAGGCCGACTCGATCCGTTCGCGCGTGGCCGGCTCCAGCTTGGCACCGTAGTGGAACTCCGCACGGGTGGTCACGATGTTCGCACCCGATTCGAGTAGCCGGCAGACGTCGTCGTAGTCAACGCCTTCCTGCATGTAGAGCACGCAGTCGGGTTTGAGCGCGACGACCTMTTCGATACTGCGGGTGGCCTTAACCCCGTTGGGGGGCAAGCCGCACAGCTCGCCCGCGTCCATCCCCTCCTTGCTCTCCGAGAAGACGTACAGGCCCACGAGCTCCAGCTTGGGATGTTCGATGACTTTTTTCAAAGTGTGCATGCCGACATAACCGGTTGCCCACTGCACGATCCGGAGTGGTTGAGAAGACTCGCCGTTCATGAGTTCCCGCCGGCGGGCTTCGCGGCAGCTTTGACATATTCAGCGAGGTCACGGTCGATTTCGACCTGCAGCGACTTCGTCATCTTTGACATCGTGTCGTAACTGCCGACCGTGAAGATCAGATCGAGAATCTGCTGGGTGTTGAATTGAGCTGCGAGCCGCTGCCACGATGTGGCGGAGATCTCGCCGTCGAGTAGCAGTTCGTCGACCGTCTGCAACACGATCGCATCCGCCTCGTCCCAGATCGGCGCCTTGGGACCGAAGCAGACGCAACCGATCTCCATTTCCGACAGCCCGGCGTCCTGCGCCAAGCTGAGATGCTGAGCCCATTCATAGGTCGACTCACGGACGGCCCCCACGCGGAGAATGACGATCTCGCGGTGCCTTTCGGTCAGCGTCGTGTTCATCAGCAGGTGACCGTTGAACGCGCAGTACGCCTTGATCAGGTCGGGATGGTGTGCCAGCACGCCGAGGATGTTGGCGGCAGTCGGCCTGCCCTTCGCATCCGGCCGTTGGTATCGAGCGCCTGCGGGTGCCAACTGGGCGAAGGCATCTTGCACTTCCGGCGAAAACTCTTGCAGCGGAATCGGTGTTATCCGTGACATGGTGTTGTGGTCCTTCCTCGATTAACCCGTGAACTCTGCGGATCGGCGTTCGGTTTCTTTGCGGTCCAGAGAGGTTCGGGCGGAGTTATTCCAGTGGTCCACGTCGACGACCTGTTCGACCGGGTGCCGTCGCACTGGACCGTGTCGCCCTTTCGGCCAGCCGACCATCACGTGCCCTGCGAGGACCCAGTCATCAGGGATGCCGACCGCCTCGCGCAGCATCGCCTCACCACCGTAGGAGCTCCAGCTCGTCGGGCACGCTCCGAGCCCGTGAGCGCGGGCAGCCAATAGGAAGTTCTGCATCGCCGGGAAGATGGAGCCACCCAGCAGCAGTCCTTCGATGGCGGGCAAGCGCTGTTGAACGAAGAGCACCGACGTGTGCAGGGCGGCGTGATCGTGCAGTTCGTAGATCGCCCGATACGACTTGGCCCGGGCGCTGACATCTTCCGGCTCAGGCCGTGCCATGCCGTAGATCGGCTCGATCACCGCGAGCGCACGGCTGGCCGCTTCGGCGACGACCGCCCTCTGCTCCGGCGACCGGAGGATGACGAAACGCCAGCACTGCGCGTTGGCGCCGGACGGCGCCCAGGTGGCCGCCTCCAGACAACGGTCGAGCACGTCATCCCCGACCGGCTCGGCAGTGAACCGCCGAATCGATCGAGCGGTTGAGATCACGTCCCAGAAGCCGACACCGTCATCGGTCATGACATCAGTCCGGCATTCCGATCGTCTTGATAACCAGGTACTCCTGAAAACCGTGCGCGCCGTTTCGGTAGCCGAGGCCGCTTTGGCGAGTCCCGCCGAACGGGCTCGTGATGCCGAAGTGGCTCTTGCCGTTGATGGTGACGTTGCCGGTACGCATCCGCGCGGCAATACCCAAGGCACGGTCGATGTCACCGGAAGACACCTCACCGGAGAGCCCGTAGATGGTGTTGTTGGCGATCTGGACCGCATCGTCATCACTGTCATATGGAGTGACCGTCAACACCGGCCCGAAGATCTCTTCCTGGGCGATCTGACTGTCGGGATGCACGTCGGCGAGCAGGGTGGGCTCAGTGAAGTAACCGATCGGAAGGTTCTCGGGCACGCCGCCTCCGGTCAGCAGCCGGGCGCCAGATTCGATCCCGCTCCGGACCAGTCCGAGCACCTTGTCACGCTGCGCCGCGCTGATCTGCGGGCCCTGCATGATGCCCGGTGTCCAGGGGTCACCGACCGGGAAGCCTGCCATCGACGCCTTCAGGATCTCAAGACCCTCGTCATATCGATTGCGCGGCAACAGGATACGACTGGGCAAGATACAACTCTGCCCGGACATGACGCAGGCCATCATCGCCGCCAGCGGCAGTGCCGAACCGAAGTCGGCGTCGTCAAGCACGATGTGGGCGGACTTGCCGCCGAGCTCGAGCAGGGTCTTCTTGACAGTCGGAGCTCCTGCTGCCAGGATCGCCCGCCCGGTGGCCGTCGATCCGGTGAACGTGATCATGTCGACCCGGGGGTCGGCAGACAGTGCCGCACCGACCTCGTTGGCGTTGGAGGTGACCACGTTGAACACCCCGGCAGGGATGTCGGTCTCCTCAGCGACGATGCGGCCGAGTTCGCTCCCCGACCAGGGGGTGAGCTGAGCGGGCTTGAGCACCACGGTGTTGCCGGCCATAAGCGGCGGGATCGTCTCGGCGATGTTGAGGTAGAACGGCACGTTCCACGGAGTGATGGCGCCGACTACCCCGACCGGTTCGAAGTGAAGCTTCCGCCGCGCGGGGCCCAGGTGGGTGTCGTGCATGCCGGTGTCGACCCAGTAGTCGAACGAGCGGCCATGCTCTGCCCAATGTCTGATCTCGGCGATGGGTTCCTCGATCTGTGCCGTGGTGACGCTGATCGGGCAGCCGACCTCGGTCACCAGCACCCTGCGCAAGCGCTCCTTGTTTCGCTCCAAGGCGTCGGCAAGCTGGATCAGGCAGTGATAGCGGAACTCGACATCGCGGCTCCAGTCGCCCTTGTCAAAGGCACGAGTCGCCGCCGCGATGGCGCGTCCCATGTCCTCGATCGAGCCGTCGGCGGCCTGCCCGATGATCTCTTCGGTGGCCGGATGCTCAACGTCGAAGGCCGCACCGCCAGCGGCAAGTTGTAACTCGCCATCGATCAGCAATCGCTTCTCGCCGGCCAGTACGCCAACTTCGGTCGTGGCGGTCACCTAGTCATCTCCTTGACTTCGTCGCGGACTACCAGCGAGCCGGCGCGGGCGTGTCAAGCGACAGCGGGCGCTCGTAGGACAGGTCACTGTGGTCCCGGGTGCCCACCGAGTAGCCCTTCTCGGTGAAGAACGGTGATTGCAGGACACGCGCATCGGCGATGAACATGCCCTCCACCGTCGAGCGCCGCAGCGCGATACGCCACTGACCGTCACGCCGTTCCAGTCGGTCGATGTACCGGCCGTTGATGAACTGCGCGCTCTTGGTGTCGGAACCGATCAGCACGACGATCACGTAGCTCTCAGCGTGCGCGGTATCGTCATCGATCTCGCACGAGTGTGTAGTGATGTGGTGCATGTGAACGCGCGATGTTTCGGCGTGAGTGGCATTCGCCCATGCCCCGTACTCGGGTCCGGGGTTTATCGCGAGACCGTGCTCGTCGATGCCATCTGGGTGGTAAGTCGAGGAGATGAGGTCGACGTCATGACGGTCGTGACCGCGCGCGTGCCGAGCGATGCAGTCCAGGATTTCAGCACGGTCCATGAGATGGCGGACGTCTCGCTGGAGTGCGTCCAGCCCTGAATCGGTGCTCATTGTTCTCCTGCATCTTTGGGGTCGACGGCTGCGGCGTGTTTGCAAGTACGGGGTACCGCCACGACACCGCGGTTCACTGTACGACTGTACAGCACTACCGTTAACGAATCGGGGTTTCGCTCACTCCTGGCGCAGCGCTGCGGTGTCGACGAAGCCGGGCCAACCATGATGCTCTTCGGCGACGCGGGCAATCTCGTTCCATCGCGTTGGGCTTGTCTCCGTGATCACCATGTTGAATCTGGTCGATTTTCGGAACTCCAGGACGCAGGCCCCTTCTGCCCCGGCCCGGTAGCCGTACGGACGGAGCGCCGAGACCAGGAATCCTCCGCCGGCGTTGATACGTCTGCGGCCCAGCACGATCCAGCCGGACAGCACGTAATAGAGGCAATCCACATCGTGGTGGTGAGCTGGAAGAATGTAGTTAGGTGCGAGCCGAATATTGGCGAGGCTGAAGCCGTCAGGACCGCCCTGCCGGAAGATGATGTCATCGACGGTGCCGCCGGCGAGCGCCGAAGTATCCAACGCTTCGAGCGCCATGCCGTCCGGCAACTCTGGGCCGCTCATCATCTCGCTGACCGGCCCCTGCGATTCGCCGCTGAAGATAAAAATCCCCGATGTGGTGCTGTCCGGTGTCTCATTCTCAGATGTATCTGATCGGTCGGGCATCAGGGTGGCCTTTCACAGAGTTGGTCGCTGCGGGTTGCAGCGCTGTAGCCGGCGACCGCACCCGTGAGTTCTGATGCGGCGGGCACAAGCACATCGCGGCTTCCCACAATTGGGAAGGTGCCGCCACCCGTTACCAAGATCCTATACGGGCGTACAGCGCTGCGGACCGAAACTCTCGGGCGACAACGCCAATGTTCGGCCGGGCCCGAATACGAGCGGCAATCTGCACTGTCGACTATTGGGCGACTCCCACCGCCATCAGTGCCGCACTCACGCCCTCCTGAATGCGCGTCCCGTTGCCCCAACCGACGTAGTAGTGCAATTGCAGAACCGCCTCCTCAAGCTCCTCGGCAGAAAGTTCACCGTTGAGGAGGGCTCCGCGCGCCTGCACCTCGATGAGGTCGGCGCGCCCGAGAGCAGCGGTCGCACCGAGCACCAGCAGGCGTCGATCACGAATGGACAGCCCTGGCCTGCTCCACACTTCGCCGAAGAGGTGATCGATTGTCATTCTCAGGGTGGGGGTACGGTCTTCCGGCATTTCGTCGGCGACAGCGGTTCCGTATACCGCGGCCATCGTTTCCAGGCCTACCACCGAACGGTCAGCGGGTGTTTCCGACCCCTTCTCGGACCTCGACACCGTGCCGAGCGTGTCCGCGCCACTCGCCCGCGTGGCGTCGACCACCGGTACGTCGAGGTCGTATTCGTGCGCCAATTTTTGAGCGGCCGCCAGGTCCTTGTCCAGCAGGTGCAGCATCTGCGGAGCGTGGTCGGCTACCAGGCTGGGCATGCTGGCGCGATTCCGCAGCAGAGAGAACATCGTTTTTCCATCGGGATCGGCCTCCTCGATCACCGACATCAGAACATTGGAATCCACTCCCGCTGCGGCGGCCAGCTCCACGGCTTCATGGGCGACGCGCCAACTGCCGTAGGTGACGACATTGCGTGCGATCTTGGTCGCCATGCCGGCGCCCAAAGGCCCGCAATGGATGACCTTCTTCGCGAAGTCGGCAAGTACGGGCGTCGCGAGGCGCACCGTGTGCTCGTCCCCGCCGACCATCGCGACCATCCCGTTCTCGGCTGCCTGGTCCCCCGGCGTGACCCCGCAGTCGAGGAACGCAACACCCGCATTGGCGCAGTCGCGTGCGAGTTCGTGCACTTGGTCAACGGCCAAGGTGGACAACACCACCACGATCAGCCCCGGCCGCGCTCCCGCGAGGACTCCGTCCTCGCCGTGGAGCACGGCGCGCACCTGCTCAGCGTCGACGACCGCGATCAGTACCACGTCAGACGCACCGGCAACGGCGGCGGGCGAAGACCCGACCGAAGGGACGCCGGTCAGGCCCGTGGCAGCCTCAGCGTCGATATCGTAGACAGCCAACGGAATTCGGCCGCGGCGAGCAAGACTGACCGC
Source organism: Mycobacterium sp. P4_H6 (assembly GCF_056400845.1). Taxonomy (NCBI): domain Bacteria; kingdom Bacillati; phylum Actinomycetota; class Actinomycetes; order Mycobacteriales; family Mycobacteriaceae; genus Mycobacterium; species Mycobacterium sp. P4_H6. The sequence continues at coordinate 11,883 of NZ_JBFUKN010000028.1, forward strand.
CACACCGCCGCCGATCATGCCGAGTCCGATCACACCGACACGGAGCTCATCTGTTCCAGGTGCTGCGGTGCAGGTTTCTGATCGCACGCTCATCTCCAGTTCATTCTTCAACCGACGGAATGTCCGCGAGGGATGCCCCCACGCTATACACCCGCACAGCATTTAGATGAGCTCAGCATCAGTGATATTCCGCACCGACAGCACGCCACTGCGATTGGCGACACTCCCAGCCGACTCCGCTTTCCCGAACGGCAGCCGCCTTCCACGTCTCACCCCAGCCGGTCGATCGCGGCCTTTGTGTCCAGGTCCCGGTATGCGGTGGCAAGTCTGATGTGGTTCCCCACCGAGATTTCCCAGCCGTAGTTGTCCAGCGGTGTGGTCAGCCATCCGATGTAGAAGCACCAGGCGGCGGCGATGCGATACTCGTCGAACAACTCTTGATAGGACGGCACGACGGGCATTCCGGCTTCGGCGAGACACGTCCGGTAGTACTCGATGAGGTGGCGTTCGTGCGTGCGCCGATCCCCGACGCTGAGTCCGGTGATCATGATGTAGGTGACGTCGTGCATGCAGTATCCCCGCGCGAGTAGCTGCCAGTCGAGCAATCCGCGGCTGCCATCGGTGTTGCGGTAGGTATTGCCGATGTGGCAGTCGCCGTGCAGCAATGTCTGACCGAGCGCAGCCTGATGTCGGCGCGCGATGTCGACCTTTGCGAGCAGCGAGTCCGGAGTCTCTTCGACGAACTCTACGAACTCGCGTTTGAACTGCTGGGTGGAAATCTCGTATTTCACAAGGGCTGGAATGAGATTGGGGTCGGTGAACATGTCGTGAATGGGACCGCTGGTGTGTGGTTGAACCCAGCCGAGGTCATCGGTGAACCGCGGGGACTGCCAGTACGCCGCATGAAGCCGAGCCAGCTGCGCCAGCAGTAATTCGAGATCGGCGACCACCGTGTCGCTCTGCACGGATTCGAAGTGGACACCGTCGCGACGTAGATCTTCGAGGACCAGCCCGAATGTACCCGAGGCGCTGTCGTGATGGCCGCCGGCGCATTGCGGGGTGGTGACCGGCAGTTCGTCGCCGAGTCGCAGGTAAGCGTTGACTTCATTGGCGTACAGGGGCAGGTCGCCAAAATCCGAACGGGCGATCTTGATCATCAGTTGGGTAGGAAGATCCTCGGGGGCGCCGGGCCCGTACTCCACTTCGACGCCGATCCGCTGGGCTGACGATACCTGTTGCCCATCATCGCTTTTCAGTGCGGCGTCGGTGACCGTGGAGCGCAGCACCGTGACGTCCCGGTATTTCGTTCGAATCAGCCTCTGCACTACGTGCTCGTCGAATTGTGCCGGTTCGGCTGGGATATGAATCGTCACTTCTCGTCCTTCATGTCGCTGGAGTTCGGGTGTGCAACCAAAGACCTCAGCGGTCGAGGCGTATGTCGGGCACGACCGGCACGACACCGGGCGGGGGCGTCAGGTCCAGGAGCCCGGCGAGCATCTGCACGTGGGTTCCAGTGCCGAGTTGCATCTGCGCCGCTTCTGTCGACATGCGCCCCTGGGCCACGAATGTCGAGAAGAGTTTCGCGAGGATGGCGGCCAACCGATAGGCACCGAAGACCAGGAACCACCGCAGATCGGTGGCGGTCTCACCCGTGAGATCTTCCCAGAGTTCGATCATCTCGTTGTTCGTGCCGATGCCGTCGAGCTTGATGCTGCCTGGGGCGGTCATGAGAATCCACCACGCCAGATCGGCTTGCGGTCCGGCCAAGGACGCCAGATCCCAGTCGAGCATCGCGACCGGAGCATATTCGCGATACATCACATTGGGCAGTCGGCTGTCACCCCACGACAGGGCCGTACCGGCGGGGCGGTGTGCAAGCAACCAGTCTTCGGCGATTTCGGTCAGCGGTATCGGTGCGGCGGGAGATGCCCAGCGCAGCGATCGGATCCAGTAATCGAGGCTGTCGCCGACGCCGTCAGCGGTGGCGCCGGTGCGCAAGAACGCGAACGGCTCGGGATCGATTCGGTGGAAGTCGGCCATCAACCGAACGGTGTTCTCCCACAATGCCGCCCGTTGGGTCGGTGATGCTTCGGCCACGAACCCATCAGTCCACCAGGGCGGGTTGTCCGTCGGCGTGGCTCCGACGATCTTCTCCATCACGAAGAAGGGCGAGCCCAGCACGGCGGCGTCCGGCTCGTAGCCCAGAACCGACGGGGTCGGTACGGCAGGAATTGACGCCATCGCCTCATACATCCGGTAGTGCGTCGACAGGTCGTCGTCGAGATAGAGAGGGTCCCCGGTGGCGACCCTGGCTACGTACCCACTGACCACGCCACTGGAGTGGCGTACGTCGAAGAGCAACGTCTCGTTGGCGACACCGGTCCCCCCGGGCGCACTCAGCGGTCCGATCTCGAGCCCAGCATCCTCCAGACGTAAAGCCAGCCAGCTCTTCAGCCGAACCCCCACCTGTTCGGGCGCCCGGTCATGCGCCTTGAGCTGCGCCCAATCCTTCGCACTCGCCGCCGTGGAGGGTTCGATCGCTGTCACGACGCCTGCCCGTGGTGCGGCTCGGGCGCCAGCGCGTTGAGCCGATCCGATCGCTCACAGTAGAAGTAGCCGGTCTCGCCGCCCCAGTCGCAACGGCCGTGGTTGAGCACGAACATCAGCCCCAACCCCTCGAGATCCTTGYCCACGGCCAGACCACGTTGCATCGACGTCCAGAGCGTGCGGTCGCAGCGCAGCTCTAGATCGAGCACACCACCCGACCATTCGAGTGCCACGTCCAGGGTCTCGCCTTCGAAGCGCAACTCCCCCAACCGCGGTGCCCTGCGGACGCGGACGTGCTCGAACCGACCATCAATGAACACGTAGCCGCCTTCGAGTGTGATGCGTCCATCCGCGGCGTAGTAGACCGACAGCCCCCATCCCTTACCGCTGGCATACGGACAGCCGAGGATCACGTGGCCACCCCAGTTGAGCAACATCGAATGGTCACGCGGGCCACGGGAATGGTCTCGCCAGCCATAGCCGTTGAACGGCATCACATCTCCTGATGGCAAGGTGACTGTCCCTGTCGCCCGCAGGAGCTGCTCGTAGTGCTCGCTGGCCCACTCCTGGCTGTCCATGTCGCCGGCCCCGGACGTCAGACTCGCTGCGGTACGCGCGTCCCAGGCGGGAGTGAGCATCTGCACGTCGAGGTCGGTGGCGAAGGGTTTGGTGAGTCCATCGCGACCTACCCCAGCGAGCATCTCGCTCTGCGGTGTGTGCAGCCCGAACCCATCAAAGGACACGCGCCAACGTCGCCACGGCTCGAGCTGCCGGAACTCCAGGCCGGCACCTGCGGGGCGTCGCTCCGGGGCGGTGTGGTGATATGCCCGCAGCGACAGCGCCCCACCATCTCCGGGAAGCATGACCAGGACACGGTCTTCCCACATCGTCCACTTGTCCGCGACCGTGCCCAGATGCAGCCACATCGCGACATCCAGTTCCGGGTCGTAGAGCGTGAACAGTAGATTCTCTGCCCACTTCGGCACGTCCGGGCACTCGGCCACGATGAAGTCCTGCTCATCGGGCAGACCTGAGGACATGTCGACCAGCGCACCGCCGAGGGATTCCGACACCGGGCTCCTTTGAATCAATCAGTTGATTAATTCTTATGATGCGTGACACAGTTCGTCGTGTCAATGCATCAGCTCACACCCTTGCGCCGGGAGGAACCGTCGATGTTCGCTCTACATGAGAAGGTCGCTGTAGTCACCGGCGGCACGAAGGGCATCGGCGTCGGCATCGCCGAAGTGCTGGCGGAGGCGGGTGCCACGGTCATCATTGCCGGACGCGATCACGCTGCCGCAAAAGATCAGGCAGCCAAGATCATTGCCGCCGGCGGGTCCGCGGCTGCGATCCCCTTGGACGTCACCGACGAGAACTCAGTCGTGGCGGCGTGCGATGGAATCAAAGCGGAACACGGGACGCCCTGGCTGCTGGTCAACAACGCCGGTCTTCAACATCGCGAGTTGCTCTTGGAAGCTTCGGCGTCGGAATGGGACCGGACCAATGCGGTCAATGTCCGCGGCCCGTTCTTCATGACCAGAGAGCTGGGGCGAGCGATGGCCGCCGGCGGGTGCGGTGGCCGCATCGTGAACATCGGCTCGAACGTGTTGCGTGGCGGCTTCGTCAAAGGCGTGTCCGCGTATGCCGCGTCGAAGGGTGCGCTGCTGGCGCTCAGCAGTGCCAGCGCGTTCGAGCTTGCCGAACACGGCATCACCGTCAATACGATTCTGCCGGCAACGGTGATCACACCGGGCGCCATCGCCGCGGTGGCGGGCCCCTCCCTGGAGGGGCCCGCGATGCGTCAGGCGCCGTTCGGCTTCCAGGAGCCGCGCGAAATCGGAGCCGCTGTGCTGTATTTCGCCTCGGACGCAGCCCGCCCGGTCACCAACCAGGTAATCGCGATCGACGGCGGCTTCTCCGTCAGTTATTAGTCACCCGGGCTCGGCGTTTGCCGCCACGAAGGCCGCGGTCGGCGAGCCCATGGTCTCGCGGTAGTCGATCGGTTGCTTGCCGTCCAGATCAGTGATGCCGTAACGGCGGCCGAGCTCCGCCCCGATGAGCGTGTGCCCCGAAAGTTCCGACAGCTGGGGGTCACGGGCGAGCGCATCGATTACCAGCGCGGTGAACTCAGGATGCTCCCATTGCGCAAGCTTCTCTCGGACATCGTCAGGCAGATGCTCGGACGGTAGGGACGTGATCAACTCCGTCAGAATGAAGCCCGGCCAGATCGAGACGGCTGAAACACCATGCGGTGCAAGATCGGTAGCCATATCAGCCATCATCTTGTCAGTGCCCGCCTTCGCTGCGCCGTAGGCGGCACCGTGGAAGTTGGTGACCGCCCCGTAGAAGGAGATACTGGCGATCAGCCCACGCCCGGCGGCCACCATGATGGGTGCCGCATGGTAGGCGGCCATATAGTTCGATCGCAGACCGACATCCAGCATGTCCGCCAACGCCGCTGGTTTCTCCCAGAACCCGCCGGGCGACGCCAGCGCGACCGGGTCCACCGCTGCCGCGTTGTTGACCAAGATGTCCAAGCGTCCGGTCTCCGCCGCGACGCGCCCGAACAGCGCCCGCACCTGTTCGTCGTCGCGATGGTCACAGGTGACGGCGACGCCGGCACCGCCCTTGGCCGCCACTTCGGCGACGACTGCCTCCAGCGCGTCGGTGCTTCGTGCGGTGACGTAGACGGTGGCACCGAGGGAACCGAAGCCGCGAGCAATGCCGCGGCCCAGGCCGCGACTGGCGCCGGTCACCACTACGACGGGCGCCTCACCCGGTCGTCCGGCAGTCATCGAAAGGCTCCTTCGATCATGTCCTCGCTGCGGCTCCACAGCCGCGCGCACAGCAGAGTATCGCCGGCAGATTTGTGCGCCTTCGCTATTCGCCGCTTCCCGTAGTGCTCCCCGGGCCGCCAGTCGGCACCCGAGGACGAATTGACCAGCCACACCAGGGTATCGGCACCCTTCTCAGGAGTCAGCAATAATCTGCTGAGCACGGAGTGATAAAGCAGCCGGGTGACACCGTGCGCCTGCATCGCGAAATTTGTTGCGACAGGGCCCGGCTGGAACGACACGGCGGACACCCCGACATCGCCGTACCGTCGCTGCAACTCCTTGGTGAACATGATGTTGGCCAACTTTGCCGCCGAGTAGGACGCGGACGCCGAGTACTTGCGCTCGGCGTTCAGATCCTCGAGGTCGAGCTTCGCCATCTTGTTGACGCTGCTCGATGTGGCTATGACGACCGCGCGGGACTCGGCCAGACGCGGCAGTAGTGCCGTGGTGAGAAGGAACGGGGCCAGGTGATTGACCTGCCACGTCAGCTCGTGACCGTCCTCGGTGACCTGCCGATCTCCCATGATGCCTCCGGCATTGTTCACCAGCACGTCGATCCTCGGATGATGCCGTAGCAGCGTCGCCGCCAGATCGCGCACGGCAGCCAGGCGGGCGAAATCGCATTGATAACTGACTGTTTCGAGTTCTTCGGAAGCCCTACGCACCTTGTCCTCAGATCGCCCCACGATGATGACCGCATGGCCGTCGGCCGACAGCGCGCGGGCCGCCGCACGGCCGATGCCATCGCTGGCACCGGTGATGACGATCGTTTTGGACATCAACGCCCTCTCCCAGAAATCGCCGTCACGCCACTTGACGCGACCGTGACGCACATCATACGGTAGCAATCAATCAATTGATTAATTCCCCTAGGCGAGGAGATCTCCCCCGCGATGACCACCACTGAAACGACTGTCGAACAGGACACCCTGGTGGGTTTGTACCGCACCGCGGCACGCATCCTGGCGTTCGACGAGACGTACCGCGCATCGATGATGGCCGGAAAGTTCGCCGGCATGTACTACTCCCCCAGGGGCCAGGAATTTGCCGCCGCGTCGGTGGCCGCACACCTGAACCCCGACGACTACGTCGTGACGACCTACCGCGGCCTGCACGATCAGATCGCCAAAGGCGTTCCGCTGCGGGACTTGTGGGCGGAATACCTCGGTCGGGCAGCTGGCACGTGCCGGGGCAAAGGGGGGCCAATGCACGTCACCTCCCCCAAGCATGGGCTGATGGTCACCACGGGTGTCGTCGGCTCCGGAATTCCGATCGCCAACGGCCTCGCGCTCGCCGCCCAGCTCCGCAAGACCCAGCAGGTCGCTGTGGCGAACTTCGGCGACGGAGCAACCAACATCGGTGCCTTTCACGAAAGCCTGAACCTCGCCTCGCTGTGGAAGCTGCCGGTCATCTTCGTCTGTCAGAACAACAAGTGGGCGGAATACACCTCCCTGGCCAACGGCACCACCGTGGAAGACATCGCCGACCGTGCGGCCAGCTACTCGATGCCCGGGGTCACCGTCGACGGCAACGACCCCTTGGCGCTCTACGAGGTGGCCCGGCAGGCGATCGACCGCGCCCGGCGCGGTGACGGCCCCACCCTGATCGAGGCGGTCACCTTCCGATTCTGCGGCCACTACTTCGGTGATCAGGGCGAGTACATCCCCGCCGACGAACTGGCCGCCGCGACGGCCGCCGATCCGATACCGCGTTATCGACACCGACTCATCGAGGAGTTCGGCATCGCCGCAGCCGATCTCGACGAAATAGACCGCGCCGCACAGGCAGAGGTCGACGACGCCGCCGAGTGGGCCTTCAGCCAGCCCCTTCCCGATGTGTCGGAACTGACCACCGATGTCTATTCGCAGGAGACCACCCGATGAGCACCGCAACCGCGTCCCGGACGAAGCCCAAGTCCATGTTGGACGCCATCCACGACGCACTGGACGTCGCGCTCGACCTGGATCAGAGCGTCTTCGAACTTGGCGAAGACATCCAAGATCCCAAGGGCGGTGGCTTCGGCATTCACAAAGGGCTGTCGACCAAGTTCGGTCCAGAACGCGTCCGGTGCACCCCGATCAGCGAACAGGCAATCATGGGTGCCGCCGTCGGTGCCGCGATCGCCGGCATGCGTCCGGTCGCCGAGATCATGCTGATGAACTTCATCTCCGTCGCCGCCGACCAGTTGTTCAACCACGCCGCCAAGCTGCGCTATATGTCCGGGGGTGTCACACCGGTACCCCTGACCGTGCGCACGACCACGGGCGCCGGAGCGGGTTTCGGCGCCCAGCACTCCGACATGCTGGAGAATCAACTCATCCACGTTCCCGGCCTCAAGGTCGTGGTGCCCTCGACCGCCGCCGACGCCAAAGGGCTTTTGCTCTCCAGCATCTTTGATGATGACCCGGTGGTGTTCGTCGAGATGAGCAGCCTGTACTTCGCGGTTCGCGACGAGGTTCCAGAGGGTGACTACCGTGTGCCCCTGGGCTCGGCGCGCGTGGCCCGAGAGGGAACCGACCTGACTCTCATCACTTACGGCAAGCAGGTATTGGACTGCTTGGCGCTGGCCGAAAAGCTTGCCCAGGAGGGAATCTCTCTCGAGGTGATCGATCTGCGAACACTGCAGCCACTGGATACCCACACCATCTTCACCTCGGTGGCGAAGACCCGCCGCGCAGTCGTCGTCCACGAGGCCGTCACCCGTGGCGGGTTCGGCGCCGAACTATCCGCGCAGATCCACAGCGAACTGTTCGGCGAGCTGGCGGGCCCTGTCGGCCGAGTTGGTAGCGCGAATACCCCTGTCCCCTACGCATCGTCGCTAGAGCAGGCGTTCTTGCCGACCAGCCGTATCGAACCCGCTGTCCGCGCTCTGCTCGGCTGAACTGGAGACCGCACACATGCCCACTGAAGTACGCATCCCCAAACTCGGAGTCGCAGTCGAGGAAGGGCAGATCACCGACTGGCTCTGCGAAGACGGCGATGTCGTCGAGGCCGGTCAGCCGATCTACGACCTCGCCACCGACAAAACCGAGGTCGAAGTCGAGAGCCCAGCTTCCGGCCGGATCACCATCATCGGCGAGATCGAGGTCGACTATCCGGTCGGCACTCTCGTCGCCACCATCGAATAGCTTTCGGCGCCCAGCCCGCGGTTATGAAAGGCCCATCATGACAACCCAACTGACACCAGATGAGGCATCCGACACCATCGCGACGCCGTCCGCCACGCCGTACGTGCATCGAGACGACACGGACACCACCTCAGTGCCGTTTCGGCTCGCCGACGGTGTGCACGTCCCCGTCGAGCGCTACTTCGATCAGGAGTTCGCCGAACTCGAGAACACCAAGATGTGGCTGCATACCTGGCAGTGGATCGCCCGCGAAGAGGACATCCCCGAACCCGGTGACTACATCGAGTACACCATCATCGACCGGACCGTGGTCGCCGTCCGGCAACCCGACAGCAGCATCAAGGTGTTCCACAACGTCTGTCCACACCGTGCCACCCAGTTGGTCGAGAAAACCACCTGTGGAACCTTCGGCGGCAACCAGATCGTCTGCCCCTTCCACGGGTGGCGGTGGAACACCGACGGCTCACAGTCCTACATCTACGCCAAACAAGGATTTGTGGCAGGCTCGATTGACTCCGACGCGGTCGATCTGAGACACGTCAGATCGGCTGTCAAATACGGATTCATCTGGATCAACCTCGATGACGACGCACCATCGCTGGAGGACTTTCTCGGAACCTTCGACGATCACCTCGCCCCGATGGCGATGGAGCGGATGCGGGTGCGATGGTGGAAATACACCATCGCGGAGGCCAACTGGAAAGTCGCGCTGGAGGCCTTCCTGGAGGCCTACCACGTCATGCAGGCACACCCCGAACTTGCGATGGGCGCAACCGGTGACGACTACCTCGTCGATCAGATTCCCTACTTCCGTCACGGCATGGGCCACGTGGACACCACACCGCCCTTCGACCCGGCCACCTTCTCGATACCGGACCCTCCGGTCGCCGGAATGAGCGCCGGGCGGTTCTTCATCGACCAGAACCGGGTCTTGTTCGAGGGCACGGATGCCTACGCCACCGCCCGTGACGAGTACATTGCCGACCGCGTCCGCGACTTGCCGGACGAGGAGTTGCTCGGTCGTTTCTTCGAGGAGTTCTATTCCTACGCCGCGCAGGCCGACATCCCGATGCCCACCCTCAATCCCAACGCCTCCAGCTACGGCTTCGTATTCCCGAACTTCGTGTTCCTTGGAATGACCGGCAATCTGCTGTTCTACCGCGTGCGTCCCAACGGTCACGATCCCAACTCGTCGATCTTCGAAGCACTCGCCATGCAGATTCCCCGACAGTCCGACATGGAGAACGCGGCACCGCGCCCTGAAGGTCCACTGGCGGTCAATGATTGGCCGTTCGTATTGCGGCAGGACCACGAGAATGTCGCTCGCCAACAGGCTGGCTATCGCTCGGGCGCCATCAAACACACCACGATGTCACCCAAGTACGAGCCGATGATCTACTCCCTGCACAGCGAAATCGACCGCTACATTGCCACCTATTGAGCCGGGACCGCCGGCAATCCTTCGCGTCCACCCAGCCGGAATCGAGATCGAGGTCCGAGCCGGTGAGACGTTGCTCATGGCCGCCTGGCGTGCCGGATATCACTGGCCCACACTGTGTTACGGCATGGGTAGCTGCAATGCCTGCCAATGCGAAGTAGTGGAGGGCCACCATCTGACGTCGCCACGGACTGATGTGGAAGTGCAGCTGCTCGGGGACTTGAACAAACGTGTCCGGCGCGTCAACCCGCGCCGAGTTCGACTGGCCTGCCAACTGACAATCACCGGAGACGTCACGGTCCGCAAGGCAGGCGTGAAAATTGTTGATCAACAGGCGGACTTATCCGCGGGCAACAGTGAGGAGACACTCCGTGACCGCGAGAGAAGATGATTTCGACGTCATCGTGGTGGGGTTCGGCGCAGCGGGTGCCTGCGCCGCGATCGCTGCGGCGGAGGGCGGCGCACGAGTGCTCGTCGTAGACCGCGCCCTCGGCGGAGGCGCATCGGCTCTTTCGGGCGGAATCGTGTACGCCGGAGGCGGAACCCCCCACCAGAGGGCCGCGGGGTACGACGATGATCCCCAGAACATGTACAACTACCTCCATCAAGAGGTCAACGGCATCATCGATGACGACACGCTACGCCGATTCTGTGACGAGAGCGTAGACCGGCTGGCCTGGCTGGAAAAGCATGGGGCACAGTTCACCTCGTCGTTGTGTCCCTATAAGACGTCCTACCCCACCGACAAGCACTACCTGTACTTCTCCGGTAACGAAAAAGCCCATCCATACCGGTTGCATGCGAAGCCGGCTCCGCGCGGACACCGTCAGATCGCGAAGGGGATCGATTCTGGACGGGTGCTGTGGCAGCATCTTCGCGATGCTGCGCTGCGCCTAGGCGTCACTGTCATGCCGATGACACGGGTCGATGATCTGAGCGTCGAGTCAGACGGGACATGGCGGGCTGAATGCCGAACCTGGGCCGACGATGGATCGGCGGCGGTCGCGCGCTACCGGCGCGCCAGTGCCCTCGGGGCGAAGTTCAGCAACTGGGTGCCGCCGATCGGACGCAATCTCAATGCCATTGCCGAGCGACTGTGGCTGCGCAGAGCCCGGCCACGCACGTTCACGGCCCGAACTGTTGTCCTCGCCGCGGGTGGTTTCGTCTTCAACCAGGACATGCTGCGTCGACATTCACCGGCGTTTTCCCAGATACGACCTCTGGGCACTTCCGGCGATGACGGCAAAGGAATCGCTTTGGGCGTGGCCGCGGGCGGCACCACCAGCCATCTCGACCACGTCACTGCGTGGCGCTTCCTGACGCCACCGTCGGCCATGATCGAAGGCATCACCGTGGGGGTCAACGGCGAGCGCATCGCCAACGAAGACCTTTACGGTGCAACCCACTCCGATGTCATGGTCAAGAACTTCGGCGGCAAGGGATTCCTGATCCTGGATGCCCACACCTGGAAGCGTGCGCGGAAACAGGTGATGGATCAGACCGACGTCTTCTTTCAGCGGCTGCAATTGGTCGGTCTACTCACCACGGGTCACCGCAAGGCGGCAACGCTCGATGAACTGGCCGAAAAGGTGGGGATCTCCGCCGCCGGCCTGGCCGCCACGGTCAGCGCATACAACGATGCCATCGCCACCGGGACGGAGGACCCAGGGCATAAGGCCGCCGAACTTTGCGTTCCCATCGCGCGCGGGCCTTTCTACGCAATAGACATCTCGCTTGGCCCTTCGCTGTCGTATCCGGCGCCCGGCTTGACTCTCGGCGGACTCGATGTCAGCGGAGACAGCGGCCTTCTGCTGACACCGGAGGGTGAGTCGATTCCAGGTCTGTATGCCGCAGGCCGCACTGCTGTGGGGGTGTGCTCGAACAGTTACGTGAGCGGGCTCGCGCTGGCCGACTGCGTCTTCTCCGGGAAGCGTGCCGGCGAGCATGCCGCCCGGACGATAGCCGGCGCCGAGAACAACGCCACGTCGTCGCCCGCGTGACCCGAGGGAGTTCTATGTCCGAGCCCGTGCTCGTTACCGGGGCCTTCGGTCTCGTTGGGTCTGAGACTCTGAAACGGCTACTCGAGGGCGGCCGGCACGTGGTGGCCACGGATCTGGACCTGCCAACCAATAGGGTGGCCGCTGCACGGTATGCCGGCATAGACGTGCGTTGGACCGACCTCACCGTCCCGGGCGCGGCGGATGATCTGCTGTCGGACGTTCGCCCCGCGGCCGTCATCCACTTGGCGGCGATCATCCCGCCGGCGTGCTACAGCCGCCCTGCACTGTCTCGCAAGGTCAACATCGACGCCACTGCGTCACTCCTGCGGGCGGCAGAGTCCTTGACCACGCCGCCGCGATGGGTGCAGGCGTCGAGTGTCTCTGCGTGCGGGCCGCGCAATCCACACACCCACTCCGATCTGCTCAACGCGCACACCGTGTTGCGGCCAACGGACCTTTATGGCCAGCACAAGGCCGAAGCCGAGGCGCTGGTTCGGGCCTCGGAACTGGAGTGGGTAATCCTGCGCGCGGGCGGAGTGGTGAGCGCCGAGCCGCAGCTCGATCTGGATCTGGACATCCTGTATTTCCAGAGCCTGTTGCCCGTCGACGGGCGCATTCAGACCGTGGATGTGCGGGACGTCGCGGCAGCGTTCGTGGCGGCAACGACTGCCGATGCCGTAGGTGAGGTCTTGCTCATCGGGGGCGATCGATCGCACCGGTTGGTCCAGGGTGAGGTGGGCGCGGCGATGGCGGCAACCATGGGTTTGGTGGATGCGCTACCGGTGGGCCGACCCGGCGATCCCACCAGCGACGACGGTTGGTTTACCACCGATTGGATGGACACTACGAGGGCACAGGAAGTCCTGGCCTTCCAACACCACTCCTGGCCGGACCTGCTGGCCGAAGTGGCCGACAGAACTGGTTGGAAGCGTTATCCGCTGCGCTGCATGGCGCCGCTGGCTCGACGTTTCCTCACCAGACGATCGCCTTACCACCGGGCTACCGGAAGCTATGCCGATCCGTGGGGTGGCGTCCGCAGCAAGTTCGGCGAACCCGACCCCGACACTTCACCCCACGCCCGGCATTGAGGTGCAGAACGACGACCGCAACGGATAGTCGACAGTTGACCGCTGCGTCATGCCAAACTAGATCGACACACTCCGTCTAGCCAAGGGGCAAAAGTGTCCATCAACTCGTCGCCGATATTGGGCAGACCGGTGGGCGCCAATGGGGACGAGACCCGGCGACGCATCATCGACGCCACCATGCGGTGCGTGGCAGAGGTCGGCTACGGCGGTGCGACCATCCGTGAGATCGCGAAGATGGCCCAGATGACCAGCGGAAGCCTGTACCACTACTTCTCGAACAAGAATGAACTCGTCAAGGCGACCTTCGACGAGGTCGCGGAGATGTCGATACCCCGAGTTGCGGCGGCCGCTCGACGTGACGAGAACTACATCGACAGGTTGATGGCCGTCCTCGACGAATGCGATCAGATGATGCGTGAGTATCCGCTCATTGCAGCCTTCGATCGCGCCATCCGCGTCGAGAGCACCCAGCATCTGCATCTGGCGGAAAATGCCGACACGATGTTCACCACGCTGCGTGACGTTCTGGTGGATATCCTGGCGCAGGCGGAAAGCGATCAGGCGCTGAGATCCGGTGTTGAAGTGGATAGCGCGGCCACCGCAATATTCGTGGTCTTGAGAGGGTTGACCGACTACGCGGCAACCGCACCGGCAGACGAGTACCACGCCACCGTTGTCGCGCTCAAGCAACTGATCAGCGGCACGCTTTTCACCCAGCGAGCGAACTAGACGATCTGCTGCTCGCGATAAAACGTGGCCGCTTCCCGGATCGATTGTTCAATCGGAGTCGGTTTCCAGCCGAGTTCACGTTCGGCCTTGCCATGATCCAGCGGAGACATCTTGTCGATCATGCTGAATGACCTTCTGACGAACTTGACCTCGCGACCGCACAAGTCTGCTACCACCTGGACTATCGATGACAGCGCCAACATCACCTTGCGCGGCACGGCAATCCACGGCGACCGCACACCGCCGGCGGCCGCGGCCAGGGTGTGGAGTTCGCGAGTGCTGATGAAACGGTCAGAAATGATGTAACGCTCCCCCACGCGACCGCGTTCCTCAGCCAGGATCATCGCCCTGGCGGCATCTTCGATGCCGACGACCTCTTGGCCGACACCACTGAAATAGAAGGGCGCCTTGCCTGCCGAAACCAGCGCGATCATCCCGCCATGCGGTGTCGGCTGCCAGTCGCGGGGTCCGTAGGTGTTGGAGATGCACAAGGCAACCGCGGGCAGTCCCTTGTCCCGCGCATAGTGCAGCACCAGATTCTCCGCTTCTACCCGGCACTGGGTATAGGCACCGCCGTCGTCGTACCAGTTGATCGGGTCGTCCTCGGTCACCAGCGAACCGTCATCACTGACGGCAAGCGTGGCGATGGTGCTCATGAAGACGAATCGTTGCAGATCTGCTGCGACGGCGGCGTCGAGCACGTGTTTCAGACCGTCGACGTTGGTACGGAAGAGGGGTGCGGGATCCTTCAGCCAGGCCCGCGCATCCACCACGCAGTAAAACACCGTGTCGACATCCTGCATGGCAGCGTGCAGTGCGTCGTCATCGAAGACGTCGCCGTACACCCTTTCGACATCGAGATCGTCAATTCCTCTGGTGGAACTGGTTTCTCGAAGCATGACCCGGACATGGTCGCCTCGTTCGACCAGTTGACGCGTCACATTGGAGCCGATGAAACCGCTTGCCCCGATGACGAGCTTCCTCTTGGAAATCATCGCACTCCTTCATCATGAATCGCGGCGGATGTAACCGGGTCGGAATCCGCGGCAGGGCGCGCAGCGGCGAACCAGGTGTTCTCTTCACGAAGGTTCGTACTGCGCCAGCCTGTGCTGGTGCGGATCAGTTGGTGCCGATACCAACCTCCGCAGACGCTGAGTTCAGTCGACCCCGGCAAGCGCATCGGGTTGTAGAACATGGCAATGACTTCGGCAGCGTCTTCCGAGAAATCGATCTCGATGTTGGTGATGAAGTGCTGCTTCATCGGCAGCATCGGCATTGTCGCGCTCATGTACTCGACGACTTCGTCACGGGTTCCAGCGATTCCGCCCAAGGGCGTGTAGTCGATGGCAGCGTCCTCAGTGAACAACGAACGCCACAGCTTCCAGTCACCGGTGTCGACGGCTCGCGCGTACTTGCTCAGAAAGTCCTGGATCTCCGCTCGGTCGCAGAGGTTCTGGATATCCATCAACCGCTCCTATACTTGCTGCGCACCGAACTCAACAGCGGACTCTTGCCCGATGAATTGCTCTATTGCCCAGCCYTTTTCATAACTCGATACCGCTGCAGCCTCGAAAGTCATCGAGGTGTACTTCCAACCCTGCGCTGTCCGGACGTACTCGTTGACGTACTTTCCGAACGTCCAGAAGGCTTGCTTGTCGGGCGTGGTGGTGGTCACCAACGCGTGCCACTCACCACTGGCCCGATCGCCGTTGACGTCGATGATCGGGTTCATCACGTTGTGCACGATGAAGGGAATCGACTGGAACTGGGTGAAGAGCTCCTCAATCGCTGCAGCCCCTTCTGCGCGAACAGCATTGAAGGGTCCCACCCAGAGGCCATCCGTGGTGAACAGGTCGGCGACCGCTTTGGGATGCTGGTGTGTGGGACCGACCCAACCGCCATCGTTGAGATTGACGTACCGCGCCTGCAGTTTCGCAATGACGTCGCGATCTTCCAGAGCCTGCACCCGCTCTTCGAGGGACTTGACCATCTCAACTCCTTCTGCCAAACGCGACAAAGCCAAGTGCGACTGACGATTCAGACCGCTGTTCGAAGCCGCGGAAGGCAACATCCATAATCGATACCTATAATCAATCGCTTGATTGATTCGTATGGTGCATGACACAATGCGCAAGTGTCAAGGGGTGGTTCCATCGGTTGGCACCGTTACTAGACCGGACGAGATTGCCGCGCCCGCCATAGCGACACGCAGATGCATGGACACGCCATGACCGCCCGGTGGCGACGTCCCGGCCGACCGGCCCATCGCTGACTACCCGGGGACCGGAGAGCACATCACCATGCGTCAAATCCCACCCACGCTTGTTGAACAGTACGTAGCCAACGGGTGGTGGACCACCGATACCATCGGAAGCCTGCTCGCACACGGGTTGGCCGCGAGCACTGACGTCGCTTTCGAGGTGCATTCGGAAGTCCGCCCGTGGGCCGGCACCTTCGCCGACGTTGAACTCATTGCGCGCAGGCTCGCCGCCGGACTTCGAGAACGCGGCGTCGGTCCCGGTGATGTCATGGTGGTTCAACTGCCGAACTGGATGGAAGCGGCCGCAGCCTTCTGGGCGTCGGCGATACTCGGTGCCGTCGTGGTACCGGTCGTCCACTTCTACGGCCCCAAAGAGATTCGGCATATCGTGAGTACCACGAAGCCACGCGTGGTGATCACTGCCGAGAACTTCGGCCGGTTGCAGTACCAACCTGATCTGTACACCGATGTTCCCGTGATCGGCGTGGTCGGGCGAGACTTCGACGATCTGCTCGGCGCAGCGCCGCTGACCGGAACCATCGAGACTGACGCTGCCGCGCCCGCTCTGATCGCGTTCACCTCCGGTACCACGAGCAACGCCAAGGGCGTCATCCACAGCCATCAGACTCTTGGGTTCGAGGCGCGGCAACTGGCCGCCCTCTACCCCGAGGATGGCCATCCGCTGATCACCGGCGCTCCGGTCGGCCATTTCATCGGGATGTTGAGCGCATTCATGCTCCCGGTGCTGACGAGGTTGCCGATCCATTTGGTCGACGTCTGGAATCCAGCACAGGTGTTGAGATTGATGAGCGGTCGCGGGCTCAAAGTCGGCGGTGGTGCGCCCTATTTCGTCACAAGCATTCTGGACCACCCCGACTTCACACCCGGACACCTGGACTTCATGCGCTATGCCGGATTGGGCGGATCGACGGTCCCCCTGGCTGTGACCCGGCGGCTCAGCGATCTGGGCATCGTGGCTTACCGCTCGTACGGCAGCACCGAGCACCCGTCGATCACCGGGTCCAGCCCCACCGACCCGGCAAAGAAGCGTGAACTCACCGACGGCGCCCCACTGCCCGGTGTGGAGATTCGGTTGGCGGCCGATGGTGAGATCCTTTCCCGGGGGCCAGATCTGTGCCTCGGTTACACCGATGAAGCCCTGACCGCCAAGGCCTTCGACGATGAAGGCTGGTACCACACCGGCGATATCGGGACTCTCGACGAGGACGGTCACCTCACCATCACCGACCGTAAGAGCGACATCATCATTCGCGGCGGCGAGAACATCAGCGCGCAGGAGGTGGAGGAGGCCCTTCTCAGCCTGCCCGCGGTGGCGGAGGCATCGGTAGTGTCCGCGCCTGATACCCGACTCGGTGAGCACGCTGCGGCAGTGCTGCGGATCAAGCCGGGGAGCACGATGCCGACGCTCGGCCAGGTACGTGATCACCTGGCACAGATCGGCCTGGCGAGGCAGAAGTGGCCCGAGGAACTTCATCAGGTCGACGACTTTCCGCGCACCCCGAGCGGCAAGGTCCAGAAGACGCTGGTGCGCACGTTCGTGGCGGAGCATCGCCTTGACGCGGCAGTGTGCAGCCCGCAGTGAAGCTGGCGTTCAACCTCCCCCACACCTTGCGGATCAGCGCGATGATGCAATCGTGGGAGGCGAGCGTCACCGGCGTCGATCAGACTCGTATGGTCAAGCGCGCAGACCAGCTGGGTTACGACATGGTTGCGGTGCCTGAGCATTTCGTCATCCCCGCTGACCAGGTCGAGCTGTCCGGACCACACTACTTTCACTCGACGACGGCTCAGGCATACATCGCCGGCGCCACCGAGCGCATCAGGGTCAACTCCTGTGTGAGCATCCTGCCGCTGCAGAGTCCCGTCGTGACGGCCAAAGCCCTCGCCACAGCGGATTGGCTCAGCAACGGACGGATGGTGGTGACATTCGGAGTGGGATGGATGCGCCGCGAATTCGAGGCGCTCGGCGTGCCGTTCCGCGAACGCGGGCGGATCAGTGATGAGTACCTCGCGGCCATCACCGAACTCTGGACCAGTGACTCGCCGAGCTTCGACGGAAACTATGTGGCGTTCGACGACATTGCATTCGAGCCAAAACCCGTTCAGCAGCCGGGTATCCCGATATGGATCGGCGGGGATGCCGACGCCGCACTCAGACGTGCCGCGCGCTTCGGAGCGGGTTGGTGGCCTTTCCTCACTCCGCCCGAGGATATTCCGGCACGCCTCGACTTCATCAAGTCGCAGCCGGCGTATGACGGGCGCGCGTTTGACGTGATGCAGGCGATGTCGATGCCGAGAATCAATGAGCGTCACGAGGCCGTTCGCAGCGATGTCGCGGGACAGGACCCCGCGGGCGCAGCGGAGATCATTGACCGATTGAACTGGTTGGCCGAACTCGGCGTCACGATCAGTTCGGTACCCACCCCCGCGGTGAAAAATGTTGAGGCGTATCTGGATTATGCGCAATGGGTGGTCGAGGAGATCAGATCGCATGTTCGGTGAAATGGGTTCAGCTGGGCCGACTCAGGTCGAAGTGATGTGACCAGCGGCGCCTATTTCCTGCCAGCGGTTCCTGGTGTGGACCAGGGTCGATGAGACGCTCGACAGACCAAGTCTGCCGACCGTTGCGCCTGACGTGTCAGAATAGGAAAAATTGAACGAGCGGGGACACCATGGCAGCTTCAGCTCGGCGTGTTGGCGCCGAAACCTCCAAAACGAGAGACATCCTCCTGGACTGGGTCGAGAGGATGATGTTCGAGGAGGGCTACGCCAGCATCAGTTACCGGGCGCTGGCCGCAAAAGCAGAGATCAGCCCGAGTTTAGTCCAGTACTACTTCCCCAGTCTCGATGACATCTTCGTCGCCGCGATCCGCCGCTACTCCGAACGAAACCTGGCCTTCCTAGTCACGGCGTTGGCCGAGCGCGCCGACGATCCGCTACGGGCGGTATGGGAGTACAGCTGGGATGAGGCGACCGGTGCCATGATGACCGAGTTCATGGCACTGGGCAATCACCGTAAATCGATCCGGAGCGAGATCGCCGCGGTGACCGAAAGCGTGCGCAAGGCGCAGCTGGCCGCCCTGGTCGGGAAATACGGGAAGGACGCCCGACCGGTCGGCGACCTGTCGCTACCGGCCCTGCAGCTGTTGATGTCGGGTTTACCCAAACTGCTCAACCTGGAGGAGAATATCGGGGTGAAGTCGGCGCACTCTGAGGTAACCGGTGCGTTCGAACGGTTCATTGACGAGGTCGAGCCGCCGAAGATCACAACCAGCAAGCGCAAGGCGACGCCGCGTCGCCGAAAATCGACAGCCGGCTGAGGCTGCGCCGACACGGTCAGTCTCGGGAGAACATTCCGCGATAGCCGTGCGCGGGATGCCGCTGGCTGATATCGGCGCCGCTGACCCCGAAGAGTTTCTCCCGCAACGTTCCCGGGTGGTAGTCGCGTTGCATCAGTCCCCGTCCCTGCAGGACAGGGACCACGTGGTCGAAGAACTCGTCATAGCTCTCCGGCAGCATTGCGTTCATCACTTGCACACCGTCCACCCCGGCATTCTGATACTCCTCGAGCCGGTTGGCGATGGTCTCCGGCGACCCGACCACCATCTGCGGGAGCGACAGGGACGACAGAAAATCCTTGATGGTCGGGACCTGACCCTCGGGCCAAGCCTTGATCAGCGACAGGAATGCACCCCGAATACCCGGGATCTCATCGACGATGTCGATCAATGCGGTAGTGGCCGCATACTTGCCGAGATCGACACCGCTCAAGCTGGAGAAGTAGGCCGTCTGGGCCTCGGCGCTCCGAAAGCCCTCGAGCTCCGCCCATTTGCGGTACGCCTCATCGTCTGTCGATCCGATCACGAACATCATCCCCTGCAGGAACAGAATGTCACCGTCACGCCGGCCCCTGTCTCGGGCGAGCCCGCGAACGGTGTTGATCTGTTCGGCGATCGACTCCAGTGTCATGGCCGACAGGAACATCAGTTCGGCGTTGCCTGCCGCGAACTCCAGCCCCGCGGGCGATCCGCCGGCCTGCGCGAGAACCGGGGTCCGCTGCGGGGACGGCTCCATCAGGTTGAATCCCTCGATGCTGTAACGCTCGCCGCGGTGATTGATGTCGTGCACCCGCGTTGGGTCGGCGTACACGCCGCGCTCTGCATCGTTGACGATCGCATCGACGTCCCATGAGCCCTCCCACAGCTTGTAGGTGACGTCGACGTACTCTTGGGCCCACGCGTAACGCTCCTCGTGGGACAGGTTGCCGGGCAGGCCCAGATTGCGAAAGGCCTTCTCGTTCGCCGAGGTCACGATGTTCCAGCCGACACGGCCGTTACTCAGGTGATCGAGTGTCGAGGCTGCCCGAGCGAAGACGAACGGATGGTGCGATATCACCGAGCTGGTGTACAGGAAACCGAGATCGTCGGTCGCGTGTGCCATCGCAGGGATGACCATCGTGCAATCACCGATCGGGACGTTCATCGCCATCTCGAACACGACGTCCCGGGAACCGTTATATTCTCCCTGGACACCGATGACATCGGTGAAAAAGAACGCATCGACCTTGGCCTGCTCGGCCCGCTTCGCCAGGTCGACCCACAGATCGAAAGTCTTGAAATCGCGATTACGGGCACGCGGATGCCGCCAGATCCCGTGAAAGTTGTGACCGATGGAGTCCATCAGCAGCAGCGTGAAGATCAGGCGCTTAGACATGCCGGTATTCCTTTGTCGCACAATGGGAAAGAGGACCTGTACAGATGTATAGCAGAATACTGCGACAGCCGTCCTGTGTTCGGCCGTATCGGCGCGGCGAGGTCCCCCTAGGACTGGCGTGCTGTCGACAGCCCGGGGATATTGCGCGGGGGTGACGAGCGTTCCAGCGCTCCCGCCGCGACCTCGCCGTCCCAGGTGTAGCGCACACCGGCTTGGTGCAGCGCGGACAACGCGTTATCCGAGTCGGGGTCACCGAGATTGAACACCGATACCGTCGTGGTGCCTTCGATCTCCGTGCGACCCAGCTCGGACTCCAGAACCAGTGACACATCGTCGCCGATGACCGGTGGAGCCGATAGCCACGGCGCGGACACCACCCGGGCCGGGACAAGTCCGCCATCACCGGTGAAGAGGTATCCCTCGTTGTAGGAGTTCGAGCCGTCAGGGCGGGGGCGGTAGGCGATGTACCCGAATCCTCTACCGCTGGGAAACACCGCCGATTGTTGACAGTGCCCCCAGAAGCCCGCCATCTCACGGGGCCCCTGCCGACGCACCCGAGTTCCGCTGCCCGCAAACTCATATTCCTCACCGGCCACCCGGATTGAACCCGTAGCCCGGAAGAGTTGTTCGAAGCGCTCTCCGCCCATGAAGGTGCCCTCCCTCGCCGAGGACATCAGCCGGGCTGCTTCCTCAGACAGCGAGCCGTTCACCCATGGCGGTGCGGCCATCGAGGCCTCGATATGAAACTCGACGGGGACCGTGTGGCCGCCGCGCTCGCCCTTCAGCAGCGCGTCGGTCGTGGACTCCAACGCCGTGCCACGGAACGACGCGGTCGCGCTGTGGAACGGTCGCACACAACGGAACTCCAGTGGACCGGCACCGAGTACCGAGGCTCGACCTTCCTCGTCCAGCGACAAATGCCGGTCACCCAGTTCGCGTACCCGCAACACGCGTCCATCGCCGAAGGCCACGTTGACCTGGTACTGATGCTGGGCCCAGTTCGATCCGACGGCCTCGACCYCGATGCGCGGAAAGCCCACGAATCCCGCGTCGTCGTAAGCCCAGAAGCTCGCCGAATCCCGCATATCGGAGGCCGGTTGGTTGATCAGAAAATACTCCCGCGAGGCATCCAGCCCTCCGCTGAGATCGACCGTCATACGGGTTGTCTCGCGGCAGGCGTGGGCCAAGGGGCCCGTACGAACAAACCGCCATCGAGATGGATGATCTGCCCGGTGATCACCGCGGCGCGGTCCGAAAGCAAGAACACCACTGATTCGCCGATCTCCTCGGCGGTCGGCGACCGCCCAAGGCAGTTCAGCGAAGCCGCTGCCGCACCGACGGGTCCTTCCAAGACGAAGGGTAGTACCGCGTTGGCCCGGATCCCCTGCCGTCCGTACTTGCCCGCCACGAATCGGGTGACGGCGTTAAGGCCTGCCTTAGAGACCTGGTATCCAAATCGAGTGTCACCGGCCACGATCGAAGCCGCCGAGGATGTGAAAACGAAGGAGCCCCCGCCGCGCTCAGCCATTGCCGGGACCGTCCGTCGGGCCAGTCGCACCGCGGAGTTGAGGTTGATCTCCATCGAGGTGTTCCATGCATCATCATCGATATCGATGGACGCCTGCCGGTTGTCGTAGTACGCGGCGTTGAAGAAGACGGTGTCGATCGGCCCCAGTTCGTCGGTGGTGGCCTGCAGCGCTGCATCGACATCCGCGTCCTGGGTGAGATCGCAACGCACCGCAAAGGCGTTGCCGCCCAGGCCGCGCACCTCATCTGCAATCTCTTCGGCCACCTCAAGGCGCCGAGCCGCAAGGGCCACCGAAGCGCCTTCCCGCGCGGCAATCCGCGCGGTGGCGGCTCCGATCTGCGGGCCGGCACCGGCCAGGAACAGCACCTTTCCGGTCAACATGCCTTCTGCCATGGTCAGTCCAACCTCTCAGACGGAACGTCGAAGTACTCCTGGTAGCGGCGCGCGCGTTCCCGCCACTCCCCTTCATCAAGACCGGTGGCAGCGAACGTATAGCGATGCCCGCCGTGCTTGTCCTGCGGGTGTGAGTCCAGAAAATCGGTGACACCGGCGCGGAGATCGTCGGTGAACGGCATGCCGAATTTGTCGTACACGCGGGCCACGGCTCCCACCTGGTCGGACATGAAGTCACGAAAGTTGATGTCCACGACCTGATCTGTCCCGACAGTGCCGTTTTCGCGGGCAGTGACCGAACGGTTCAGACCATCCATGATGTAGTGCGCCCACTCCGCGGCGATATCGGTGGGATCCACCGTGTTGCTGGTGACTCCACGCAGCGTGGTGTACATCGATGTCACCGAGGCGATGATCCGCAGCGGATCGCGATGCGTCTGTACGAGCTGGGCATTGGGGTATTCCCCCATCAGTCCATCGAGAGTCCAGATATGTCCTGGCGACTTGAGCACCCACCGGTTTGTCGGGTGTCGGTGCTGTAGATGCTGCAGGAACATCCGGTGCCAGCGATATGCCGGCGCGTGATCAGCGTCGCCGAAAAGCCAACGTGCGTATGACGGGATGCGATATTCGGTGGCGAATAAGATACTGCGGAAGTCAGAGGTGGTGATGCACACACACTCCTGCCCCAGCTCCGCCCCCATCGGATGCATGCCGAGCAGCTGGGGCATCACCGCGCCCACCGCTGCGATTCGTGCATTCACCGCGGCGATCCGCGGGTCGCTGTCATAGGTGTCCACCTCCGGAGGTGGACACGGGCGCTCGACCTCCCATGTCCGCGGAACGCGCGCCACCGGGTCTTGGGCCAGCAGGTCGTGCAGGATCGTCGTGCCGGTGCGCGCCTGCCCGATGATCACCAGTGGCGGAACAACATCGGTTCTGGCCACCTCGGGATGTACCGCAGCATGGGCGACAATCCCCAGTCTCGCGGTGAGCAGGTACTTGATCTCCTTGGCGGCCGCGGCAACGCCCACCTCGTTCAGATGCGCCTCGCCGGCCAACGCATCGACCAGTCGGTCCAGACCTTCCCGCCAGGCATCGTCACCGAAGTCGGTCAAACCGGTCGCTTCGGTAGCCGTATCGACAAGCTGTTCGGCGCTGATAGTGACAGCACCCGAGTGTGCACCCATACATTGCACTGTACACTCGTACAGCATCGCTACTGGCGACTTCGGTGAACTATGCGCGGGGCAGACCCAGAACCCGCTGCGCGATGATGTTGCGCTGAATCTCCGACGTACCGCCAGCAATGGTGGCACCGAAACTTCGCAGGTACCGCGAGAACCAGCTGCTGGTGTAGCAGTCCAGATGAAACGGAGCGAACGCACCGGTCTGTTCCGGGTCGCACAGTCCGGACGGTCCAGTCGACACCAGCGCCGCGTCGGCGGCAGCCTGAATCGCCTCCGAACCAAGGAGTTTGAGCACTGACATCGATGCCGGGTCCCCGACTCCCCGGTTCGCCCGGCTCAATTCAGCCGAGCCCAGCAGCCGCAAGGCCCAGTTGTCCATCACCAGCGTGGCGTAGGCGTCCCGATCCAGCGGAGTCGTCGGCTTCCAGTCCGAGATGAACTCCTCCAACCGTTCTGAGTAGCTGAGCCACAGCAGTGTGCGTTCATGGCCGAGCGATCCGTTCGCGACTTTCCAGCCTTGGTTGAGCTGCCCGACAAGATTCTCTGCCGGCACCCGGACATCGCTGAAGAACACCTCGTTGAAATCGACATCGTCGAGGCCGCAGACAGACGCGAACGGACGCCTGGTCACGCCATCGAGATCGGTCGGGATCACCAGCGCACTGATCCCGGCATGCTTGGCCGCCGCAGGGTCGGTGCGCACCAGGGTGAACAGCAGGTCCGCGTCATGCGCGCCCGATGTCCACACTTTTTGACCGTTGACCACGAAGTGATCACCATCGAGCACTGCGCGGGTGCGCAGCGACGCCAGATCCGAACCGGCGCCGGGCTCGCTCATTCCCAAGGATGCGGTGATCTCCGCCCGCAGAATCGGAATCGCCCACCGTCGTTGCTGTTCGGGCGTCCCGAACTGGATAAGCGAAGCGGCGATAATACCCACGCCTTGAGGGTTGTAGCTCTGATACACGCGCCGCCGCGACAGCTCTTCGAAGTAGACGTACTGCTGGACGACGGTGGCGTTGCGTCCGCCGAACTCAGTTGGGTACGCGGGCTGTAGCCACCCGTGGTCGAACAGTGTCCGTTGCCATCTTCGCGCCCATTCTGGTACGTGCGCGCTCGAACTCGACCGCTCTGCGGCCGCTTCGGCTTCTGCCGGTAGGTGTGCGCTGAGGAAGTCAATGAACTCGCGACGAAATTCCTCGACATCGGCATCGAAGTTCAGTTGCATCTGCGGCTCACCGCATCACGTGCGGATACTGGGCGTACGGGTGGACGTCGAACATGTCTCGGTAAGAGGGTGGTTGACGATCTCCTTCGTCCAGGATGCCGTATTTGACCGCCAGTTCGGCACCGATCAGCGTCCGCCCGCTGAGTTCCATCAGCGCGGGATCCTGGTAAAGCGCCCACATGACGTGCCCAGTCAACTCCGGAGTCTCGGCGGTATCGAGAATGTGCCCGAACTTCTCCGGTTTGCTCGCGACGATGGCGCGCACCCGGTCCGTCAGCAGCGAACCCATCCAGATCGACACCGCGGCAATACCGAAATCACGCAGGTCGTAGGCCATGTCGGCAGCCATCTTGTCGATGCCGGCCTTCGGCACTCCGTACGCCGGCCCGAAGGCGTAGTGCGTGCCGCCCGAGGATGACGTGAACGCCACCAAGCCCTTGGGCTGGTCGAGCATCAGCGGTGCGGCATAGACCGTCGCAACGTAGCTGCTGCGCAAGCCGACGCCGAGAGTGTCGATCACGTTCAACGGTTCCTGCCAGAACTTGGTGCGTCCCATCATCTCGTCGCGGATGATCGCGGCATTGTTCACGAGGATGTCGATTTTTCCGTGTTCCTCGGCGATCCTGTCGAACAGGGCTTTCACCTGTTCGTCTTCGGCGTGGTCGACCCGCACGGGTATACCTTGCCCGCCGGCGGCAGTCACCAGATCGGCCGTCTGCTGAATAGTTCCGGACTGGGACGACGAACTGTCCGTCTCGGTCCGGCCGGTGACGTAGACGGTGCAGCCGTGTTTCCCGAGAGCGTGAGCGATACCGGCTCCGGCTCCCCGACTGGCACCGGTCACTACTGCCACAACACTGTCATCGGGCATTACTAGCTTCCAATCTCGTACTCGCACAGTTGGTTGATGCTTCAGATCAGGAATGGCAGTGGCGGACTCATTCGATACGCGCCGAGTCCTTGCGCTCGGTGATGGGTCTGGCCAGTTCCTGCTCTTCGCAGATCTTCTGCAGCCGGGTCACGGTCTCCTCGACTCCCGGCCCTAGCGGCTTGCCAGGCGTGAAGGTGGCGGGCAGATGCCGCATGCCCTGGATCACTCCGATGGAGTCGTAATGCACGGCCCCCGAAGCATCACACTGATAGTCCGGCATCCTGTCCATCACAGCCGTCACCATTGACTTGAACACGGTGCGGGCAACATTGGAACCGATGCAACGATGCACCCCTAGCCCGAAACTGAAGTGTCGGTTGGCCTTACGGTCCAGCAAGATCGTGTCAGGTTTGTCGAATAACTTTGGGTCCCGGTTCGCCATAGCCCAGGACAGCCACAGCCGGTCCCCTTCCCGCAGCCGAGCCTGGCCTACGTCGACGGCCTCGGAGACCGTGCGCGCATCACCCGGGGCGGGCGTGAAGTATCGAAGGAACTCTTCGGTGGCCGGGTTAAGCAAGGTATCGCGCTGAGTGCTGAGCCGGCTGCGCTCCAAGGGGTTCGCGGACAACCACTCCAGAGCGTGCGCGGTCAGGGCGGTCGTGGTATCGAAACCACCGCCGATCAGTAGATTCAGCATCCCGATCAACTCGATGTCCGCCGGCGGCTCGTCGTCGATCCGCAACTCGGCCAAAGCATTGATGATGCCCGGGCGCGGAGATTCGCGGATCTCGGCGAGGTTGGTGAACAGGTCAACCACCATGTTCATATACAAGTCTCGGATTCGGCCGGAGTCCGGAGAGTTGGGCGCCGTATAAACCGAAGCGTGGGCAGGCTCGTTGTAGAGGGTCCATTTCTCCAGCCGCACGCCAAGCATCGCCAACGTCAGGACAGCGGGAACGACGTTGGCCAAGTCATCGACGAAATCGATCTGGCCGCTCTCGATGTGGTCGTCGATGCAAGCCCGCACGATCTCATCAACAAACGGCTCCCACCGCCGGACGGCGGCAGGAGACAGGTACGGATTGAGCGCCGAGCGATAGTACCGGTGCTCGGGATCGTCCATCTCCAGCATCCCGCCGCGAAAACCCTCGGAGTCAATCATCTTCGGGATCGAGATTCCCTTGTACCCGCGACGCTGATTATGCACATCGTGGTCGTTGGAGACGTGCGGACACCGAGCAAGGTTGAAGACCTCTTGACCACCGGCAGCGACCCAATGCCCCTCGTAGGTCTCAGTCCACGCGATCGGACACTTGGCGTGCATCTCATGGGTGATGTCCAGGAAGTTCTCGCGGTATTCCGGGGTGTGGCGGTCGAATCTAAAACTCAGTGTGGTGTCGCCGTTGTCGGGTGCTGTGGTCATCGCTCGCCTTCCGCCGGCGCGCCGTGGGCGGCGCGCGCCCGGGTGAGATGTTCGATCATCACGGTGATCGCCTGTTCGGGGCATGACTGCGCGGCTTCTCGCACCACCGCGTGTTGTTGCTCGGGAACCTCGTTGTGGATGGGATGTGCATGCCCGTCAACGTCATCCAACTCGAATGACTCCGGAGCGATCATTGCGCACAGCGTGTGGCCCTGGCAGCGACCGGCGTCTACACGAACGCGCATTCTGCCTCCTTCATCTCTGTCGTCTGGTGTGTCACATGGACGATGTACGGGTCAGACCACGGCCGCACCATTGACGCCGATGACCTGACCGTTGATATAGCCGGCTGGCTCTGAGCAGAGGAAAGCGCAGATTGCGCCCACATCCTCGGCAACACCGAGCCTGCGGGCCGGGATCGCCTGTGTCAGAAACTCGGTCGGTGGCAGTTTGCCTTCACTCTGCTGCTGACGCAGCATGGGCGAGTCGATGACGAAGGGCGGCACGGAGTTCGCGGTGATGCCCTTGGCGGCGTAATCGATGGCGAGGGTCTTGGTCATTGCGATAACTCCGCCCTTGGATGCGGAGTAGTGCCCCTGCCTGGGCGCACCTTGCTGACCCGCAGCCGAGGAGATGGTCACGATGCGCCCCCATCTGGCGGCCACCATATCGTTCAGCGCCGCACGAACCGACAGAAACGTACCGGTGAGATTGACTGCCAAATAACGGTTCCACTCCTCCAGGGTGATTTGGTCGAAACGGGTGAAGCCGGCGATCGCCGCGCTCGTCACCAGGATCTCGACCGGACCCAGTTGACTGCGCACAGTCTCGAAGGCCGCCTGGATACCACGCTCATCGGAGACGTCGACTCCAATACCTCGCGCCTGGGTGCCAAGCTTCTGCAGTTCGGCAGCGACTTCATCGGCAGCTTCGGCATTGATGTCGAGTACGGCCACCTTGTGGCCGTCGCGGGCCAGGGCCGTCGAGATCGCCCGCCCCAAGCCTGAGGCTCCTCCGGTCACCACAGCTACACGGGTCACGTCACATTCCTCCGGTCTGGTCGGCCACATCATTGTGCTGTACGAATGTATAGCGCATCGAGGGAAAAACGCACAAGGTTGGGCCGCCTCCGGCCGCCTAAACGCCGGCCGGGCCGGGCGCACCATGCATGTACAACGTCTGACCGGAACAAAAACTGGACGCATCGGAGGCGAAAAATAGTACGCCGTAACCGATCTCATCTGGCTCCCCTAACCTGCCCAGACCATTCGACATGGCGATCGCCTCGGGATCCAGGCCATATCTGGCGGCATCGTCGGTGAGCGTGGCGGCACGGACGGCGCCGACCGCGATCGCGTTGACACGAACGCCTTTCTTGGCCCACGCCGCCGCCATCGACCCGGTCATCGCGTTGACGGCCGCCTTGGCCGCGCTGTAGGGAGCGGCCTGCGGCATCGCCAGCAGGCTGGCCCCGGACGATATGTTCACGATGGCACCCTTGCCCTGGGCGAACATGGGTTTCGCGGCTGCTTTGGACAGGTGCCAGACGGAGCCGAAGTTCAGCGCCAGGGTGCGCTCGAAGTCGTCGTCGGGCCATTTCATGATCGATTTGGTTTCGGCACCGCCGGCACAGTTGACCAAGATGTCCAGACTTTCGAACTCTCCGACCGTGGTGTCAACGAGAGCGCGACATGCGTCCGCCGACGTGACATCGCTGGGTGCGACCAAGGCACGCCGCCCCAACTGGCGAATCTCCTCGGCTGTCGATTCCAGCGGACCAGACCGGCGCCCGGCCAACACGACATCTGCGCCGCGTTCGGCGAGCACCAGGGCCGAAGCCCGGCCGATTCCGGTGCCGCCACCGGTTATCAGGGCCACACGGCCATCGAGGGCGAACCGATCGTCCACTGCATTACTCCTGGGTCTTTGGCGGTGTCGATCTTCGGATCCGCCACCGCGTGTTGTACGAGCGTATAGCATCAGCACAGCGCGCATCCAGGAAGTCAGCTTGGTTGCCGTGAAAACACCAGCTGCTGTACGGTCGTACAGCATCAGCCCTTACTTCTGCCCCACCCTGCCGAGGAGGCCGCGTTGAGCGACTTGTACTACGACCCCTGGGACTTCGACATCGACCTCGACCCGTACCCGACCTACAAGCGGCTTCGGGATGAAATGCCGGTCTATTACAACGAAAAACACGACTTCTGGGGCATCAGCCGTTATGACGACGTCGACGCGGCGCTCAAAGACACCACCCGGCTCAGCTCTGCGAAAGGCGACATCCTCGAAGTTGTGATGGCCGACCCGGTGATGCCCCCAGGAATCTTCATCAACGAAGACCCGCCACTGCATACGATCCACCGCGCCATCGTCGGGCGTGCCTTCACCCCCAAGAAGATGCGTGCGATCGAAGATAAGATCCGTAATTTCTGCATCGCATGCCTGGATCCACTCGTCGACGGCGGTCGCTTCGACTTCGTGACGGACCTAGGCGCGGAACTCCCGATGCGCACCATCGGCATGCTGGCCGGCATTCCAGACTCCGAGCAGCCAGCGGTGCGCGAGCACGCCAACCAGGTGCTGCGCAACGAGTCGGGTAAGCCGATGGAGATCCGAAAGGACCGCTACTTCACCGGAGAAATGTTCGGCGAGTATGTTGAATGGCGCGAGAAGAACCCTTCCGACGACCTGATCACCGAGTTGCTCAACGTCGAGTTCGAGGACGAGACCGGCACCACCCGCAAGCTGCACAAACAGGAGCTCATCGTCTTCCTGGCCGTGGTCGCCGGGGCCGGGGTCGAGACGACCGGCCGGTTGTTCGGCTGGATGGGCAAGGTGCTGGCCGAACACCCCGACCAACGCGCCGAGCTGGCCGCCGACCCGTCGAAGATCCCGCTGGCCATCGAGGAACTATTGCGCTTCGAACCGCCAGGTCCGCACGTCGCCCGCTACATCGCCACCGACGATGTCAGCTTTCAAGACCAGGTGGTGCCCGCCGGCAGCCCTCTGTTGATCATGCTGGCCTCGGCCAACCGCGACGAGCGCCACTTCGCCGACCCGGATCGCTTCGATATCCGCCGTAAGCCGGGAGGCCACTTGACGTTCGGTCGCGGCGCGCACTTCTGCGTCGGCGCCCCGCTCGCGCGCCTGGAGGGCCGAGTCGCCCTCGAAGAGGTGCTTAAGCGCTGGCCCACATGGGAGGTCGACATGACCGGCGCAACCCGCTCACGGACATCTACCGTGCGCGGCTGGGACACTATGCCGGCGATCGTCGGCTGACATGTCAGAGTCACCACGCCGGGTAGCCGTCGTCACAGGAGCGGCACGCGGTCAGGGCCGTAGTCACGCGGTCGCGTTGGCGGGCGAAGGCGTCGACATCATCGCGATAGACCGTTGCGCCGATATGGATTCCATCCCGTACCCGTTGGCCACGAAAGCCGACCTGGAGGAGACCGCAGACTTGGTCCGAGCCGAAGGCGCTCGGGTGGTGGCCGCGGTCGCCGATGTGCGTGATCTCGGCGCCCTCCAAGCCGCCATCGACCACGGCACCAGCGTTCTCGGCAACGTCAGCATCGTCATTGCCAATGCGGGTGTGGTGGGGATGGGGCTGACCGACCCGCTCGACCAAGAGGTGTATCGCGACATCGTCGAGACAAACCTGTCCGGTGTCTGGCACACGATCGCCGCGACCGCCCCGTCGATGATCCGCGGCGGCGTCGGTGGTTCCATGGTGCTGATCAGTTCCATGCAGGGTTTGGTCGGCCGCGGGGGCGACGGTAGTGCGGCGACTTTCGCCTACGCTGCGTCCAAGCACGGCGTGGTCGGGCTGATGCGCTCCGCGTCATACGCCTACGCGGACCACAATATTCGGGTGAACACTGTGCACCCGACCGGTGTTGCGACTCCGATGATCTTCAACCAGCACATGGCGGACATGTTCGCGGCCAACCCGGAGGGCAGCGCCATGGCCGGTAACCTGCTGCCCGTGCCCTACGTCGAACCGCAGGATGTCACCAACGCCGTGCTGTTCTTGATCAGCGACGGTGCCCGCTACATCACCGGGATGACGATGCCGGTGGATGCCGGGTTCGCGGTCATGTAGCCGACACTGCCCTTGGGTCGCTACCGGGCAGCCTTGATCAGATCGGCTGCGCGCCAAGCAGTGGCCATGATCGGTCCGTTCAGGTTGCCCGCCACCATCGTGGGCAGCACCGAGCAGTCGACCACCCGAAGCCCGTCGATGCCGCGTACCCGCAATTGGTCGTCGACCACATCGTCATCGTTGGGCCCCATGGCCAGGCTGCCTGCTGCGTGATAGCCGCAGTAGCCGCCGGCGAGCACGCTGTCGACCAACTCCTCGTCGCTCTGCACGCGTGGCCCTGGGAATGTCTCGTGACTGATGCGCTCGGCGATCGGCGACTGCTCGTAGATCGTGCGCATCATGCGCACCATGTTGGCGGTGGCGGTGCGGTCGTAGTCGGTGTCGAGGTAGTTCGGGTCGATCCGTACGGCGGTGTCCGGCGCGCTGGAGACGATCTCGATGGATCCCTGCGAGGTCGGGCGCAGCACCATTCCCAGGCAGGAGATGCCGGCCTGGCGTTCGATGGCCACCGGTTCGCCGACGTTGTAGGGCGGTATGGTCCAGGGACCCATCATCAACTGGGCATCGGGACGCTCGGCATCGGGCTGGGCTTTGGCGAAGCCCACGATGTCGAAGGACGGTGCGGCCAGCGGTCCCTTGCGTGTGGCGAGATACTTCGCACTGGTCATGGCTTGCCCGAAATTGGTGGCCAGCTGACGGTTGTAGCCGAGGTCCTCGCGCAGCTGCAAACGTAGCGTCGCGCAACGGTGTTCACGCACGCCCCGTCCCACCATCTCGCGCTCGAGGTAGATATCGACACCGGCGGCATTCAGCACGCTGCGCGGTCCGATACCCGACATCTGCAGCAGCCGTGGGCTGTTGAGGCTGCCGAGTGCAACGATGATTTCGCGGGATGCGCGCACCGTTTCACGACCGCCCTTGCGCAGGACCGTCAGGCCCACAGCGCGGCCGGCCTCGAAAACAAGCCGCTCCACCACGGTCCCTGTCCGCACTGTGAGATTGCAGCGGCCGCGCGCGGGTTTGAGAAATGCGGTGGCGGCACTGACGCGCCTGCCGTTCTTGATGGTGGAGGTGGCGTAGCCGATGCGTTCGCCGTCATGCTCGTTGATGTCCTCGACCACCTGCAGGCCGACCGCGGCACCGGATGCCAACATCTCCTGGCACAGCGGGTCGGGGTCGCGGGGCACCGAGATGTGCAGCGGCCCGTCAGCGCCGCGTGTGGGTGAGGGACCGAACTCGTTGCCCTCGAACCCTTTGAAGATGGGGAGCATGCCGTCCCAGCCCCAGCCCTTGTTCCCGAGGCTTTCCATGGCGTTCCAGTCGGCACGGGTTCCGCGGTTGTAGATCATCCCGTTGATCGAACTCGATCCTCCGAGGACCTTGCCGCGCATCCATTGCTCGGTGTGGCGGTCGGGGCCGAACGGTGTCGTCGAGTAGTGCCACATGTGCTTCTCGCTGTCGAAGAGCTTGCCGGCACCCTTGGGCACAGCGAACAGCGGATTGAGGTCCGATCCGCCGGCCTCCAGCAGCAGCACGGATACGCCTGGGTCCTCCGACAACCGGTTGGCCAGTACACAACCGGCCGATCCCGCGCCTGCGATGATGTAGTCGTACGCTGTCATCCGACTTTTCTCCTGCCGATACTTTCCGCCCGCGTGCCGTACGAACGTACAGCACTAGCATACCTGCGTCACGCCCTGGGCTGTACGTACGTACAGCACGGTGCTAGCCTGTCCTAGTGGCGCTGACGGAAGAGACATTGGGAACCGCACCCGGGCGCGGCCGGCTCACCGGTCGCCGGATCGTGGTCATCGGGGCCGGCTCACAACCCTCCCCGGACCCCGAGGTCACGGTCGGAAACGGTCGCGCCATTTCCGTACTGTGTGCGCGGGAGGGCGCCGCCGTCGCGTGCGTCGACCGCGACCGTGAAGCCGCCGACGAGACGGCCCGACTCTGCTCCGCCGAGGGCACGAAGGCCGTGACCATCGTCGCGGATGTTCGGGACGCCGCGCAGTGCACGGAACTCATCCAAACGGCACACGACGAACTCGGCGGCCTTGACGGCATGGTCGCCAACGTCGGATACGGCGCAGGCGGTGGATTGGCCGACACCACCCCCGAGATCTGGGATGACGTCTTCTCGGTGAACGTGCGCTCGCACTTTCTCACCACCCGCGCGGCGATGCCCCTACTCGCCGACGGAAGCGCGATCGTCTACATCGGTTCGGCGGCGGGCATCCGGGCAGGCACCCGGTTGCCCGCCTATGACTCATCGAAGACCGCGTTGAACGGTTTGTGCCGGCACGTCGCACTCGAGGGTGCCCCACGCGGAATACGGGCCAACCACGTCATTCCCGGCGCGGTGGACACTCCCCTGGGCCGCGTCGGCGACCAGCTCGTGCAGATGCGCACAAAGATCAAGTGGCCGCTGGGACGCCAGGCGTCGGCATGGGACATCGCCTACGCCACCGTCTTCATGTTGAGCGGTGAATCTTCTTACATCACTGCCCAATCGTTGGTCGTCGATGGCGGCAAGACGCAGTTCGGCTGATGAAGACAGACTCGATGGTCACCGAACTGAGATGAGTAACCCATTGAGGATCAATGACATCGGCCTCAGCGTCGACGATGTTCTTTCCACCACACGAGCAGTGCGCCTTCGTCTTGACTTCGAAAAGGCTGTGCCACGAGATATTCTGATGGACTGCCTCAGACTTGCCGTGCAGGCACCGAGTGCATCCGACTCACAGGACTGGCAATGGATATTCGTCGACGATCCGGCAAAGAAGGCCGCGATCGCCGACGTCTATCGAGCCAACCGAGCCGCAATCGACGCGCATTCCACATCGTTCGGCGCAACCGAAACACCCTCGCGGACCGCGAAATCGGGTGCATACCTCGTCGATCACATGCAGGACGCACCGGTTCTGTTGATTCCCTGCCAACGGGGACGCTCCGAGAAAGGCCCCACCGGAACGGGTGCCACGTTCTGGGCGTCGGTGATCCCCGCGACGTGGAGTTTCTGTCTGGCGTTGCGTTCACGCGGACTGGGAACATGCTGGACCACCCTGCATCTGTTCGGCGGTGGAGAGAAGAAGGTGGCCGACATTTTAGGCTTGCCCTACGACGAGTACAGCCAGGTCGGCCTGTTCCCCATCGCCTACACCAAGGGCACCGATTTCAGGCCGGCCAACAGATTGCCTCCCGAGAGCGTATCTCACTGGAACCAATGGGATTCCAGATAAGAGATCGGATGCATCGCGTCGCCGGGCACTGTGAACTCGGCCGGTCGGGTGATAATTCGTCGACCCTGCGCCGACCGTAAGCACTGGCTCCTCCCTGACGGCGGCTTCAACAGCTGCAAATCAGGCAATCTGGCCAGGCGTTCGTTTGGCGTATCAGTGTCGTGAGTCAGCTGCGCAAGCGAGAACTCGCGCTTCGCGGCAGTAATTCGTTGCACGCCAACGTATCAAGCCAGAGCGCCAGCTTGGAATCGATGA
Source organism: Mycobacterium sp. P4_H6 (assembly GCF_056400845.1). Classification (NCBI taxonomy): domain Bacteria; kingdom Bacillati; phylum Actinomycetota; class Actinomycetes; order Mycobacteriales; family Mycobacteriaceae; genus Mycobacterium; species Mycobacterium sp. P4_H6. The sequence goes on from NZ_JBFUKN010000028.1 coordinate 46,882, forward strand.
CCCTCGCGAGGCCTGGATAGCTATCGGGCGCGAACTGTTCAGCGGCAGTGGTCAATCACGGGCCGAACTGCACAATTTGCACCCCAGTGCGGCGATTCCCGCAACCATGTGTTCGGACAGCATGCCGTTCAGAAACGGATCCTTGACTGTAATGCAGAACACATACACACTGTGAAATCTATTCCCTCACAATCCACTCGGCCGCCTTGAGTGCTTGTCCCATGACTACGCAACGGAGAAGATTCGTGTCGAAAACAACTCGACTCACGGGTGCCGACGACCGGCTACCCAGCACAGTCGCACCGGCCCACTTTGTTTCCGCCCCGACCGTCGGCACGGACGCGTTCACCGGGCACGGGGCAAGCGCCAGAAACAACCGAACCCAGGCCGCCGCTGGTTCCACTCGTCAGTGGCTACGTTTGGGCGCAATCACATTCGGCCTCGGTGTCGCACTCACGGCCGGAACCGGTGTCGCTGCTGCCGAAACTTCGGACGGCGGCGCTGATTCCTCAGGCAACTCATCTTCGACGTCATCGAGCCCTCGGTCGTCAGCGCCGAAGTCTGCTGCCAGCGGTAAACGCACGCCGGCATCGATCGACCGCCCGGGCAATCGGGGCGCTCGTCAGAACGCCAACGATGGCTCCGCCGATACTCCGACTACCCTAGTCTCCGACAGCTCAAGCGATACCCAGGATTCCCGCGACTCCACCAAAGCCGAAGCAGCCACCGATGACGGCGAACTCGCGAACGAACCCGATCGCGAAGGCCACGACTCCACCGAATCGCATCCCCTGCGCGTCCGCACGGTGACAAGCGCGCTCCGCACTGCTGACACGCCCCGCCCCTCACACGATCGTCAGATTGCACGGGCCAGCACGGATCCCGGGACGGTACCGATCGCCCTGGCGGGTGCAACTGCACCGCCGCCGCCCTCGAACATCCCGTCCCCGATGGCTCCTGCCGGAATACTGTTCAACTCGTTTTTCGCCATCGGCGGACGTTGTGGTCTCATCTGCAACGGTGCCGACGGCACAGCGGCGAATCCCAACGGCGTCAGCGGCGGCTGGCTCCTGGGCAACGGCGGTAACGGCTGGGTCAGCAACGAGGTCGGCATCGCCGGTGGCCACGGCGGCCATAGCGGATTGTTGTTCGGCAATGGCGGCCACGGCGGCGCCGGCGGACTATCCGCCAACGGTGGCCGTGGCGGCAACGCGGGCCTGCTCAGCGGTCGCGGCGGCAACGGTGGGGCCGGCGGCGCTGGCATCAACGGCAATGCAGGAAGTAGCGGCGCCAACGGCGGTCGCGGCGGGAACGGCTACAACGGTGGGCACGGCGGCAACGGAGGCAACGGCGCCGTGCTCTGGTTCGGACAAGGCGGCGAAGGTGGCGCCGGCGGTGCGGGTGGTGCGGGTGGAGCCGGCGCTCACGGCATCGATGCCGTCATCGGCAGTGGAGATGACGGCGGTCCCGGTGGCACCGGTGGAGTCGGCGGCGCCGGTGGTGTCGGCGGTGCGGGCGGCAAAGGTTCGGCGTTCATGGGGCGCGGTGGTGACGGGGGCGCCGGCGGGGCGGCAGGTGTCGGCGGTGTTGGTGGCTACGGCGRCACTGGCGGAGCGATCGTCGGGCCCAATGCTTCCGGTGTCATCGATGACAGCGATGCCCTGGGTGGCGCCGCTGGTGCAGGAGGCCTGAACGGTCTGGCAGGCTACGGCGGCCGGGGCGGTTCCGGAGGGCTGTTCGGCCGGGCGGGCACTAGAGGCGCCTCGGGCGCGCAGGGCGTCGCAGGCGAAGCAGGCGGTGAGGGCGGCACCGGAGGGCTGAACGGCCGGCTGCCGGCATTCGATCTGACGAACGCGACCGAGGAGCAATTGGCGCTCGCCGCGCAGATGAGGCTCTTGGACCAGATCATCAGGGCGCAGTTCCCGGAGATCTACATGGAGTACGCAAGCGAGACTATGGGTCCGCTCAACGTCTATCTCTACAACGGCGCGATCGGTACGGCGCTGTTCAATCTCAACAATGTGCTTTCGCGTTCCAGCATCACCACCAGACTTCGGGAGGTTGCGATCCTCTCGGTGGGCGGAAAGTGGGGTTCAGAGTTCGAGTTGCACGCCCACATGATCTTCGGACGCGCGATGGGCGTGCCCGAAGCCGCGATTCAGTCTCTGGCGCGCGGGCAAGAGCCGGTTGGGTTGTCCGGCAACGATCTCATCGTGGCGAGGTTCGTGCAAGAACTCGTCTCGACCTATCGTGTCAGCGACGATCTCTACGCCGAGGCAGTGACGGCACTCGGACACACGGGCGTCGTCGACATCGTCCACATCGCTGGTGCCTACATCGGGGTCTCTCTGTTGCTCAACGCATTCGAAGTGCAAGCCCCGGAGGATCCCCCCGGGCCGGGAGTCCTACCGACACCCGCTGCCCCGGGAAATGGAACCGCGGGCCCCGGGCGGCTACCCACATTCGACCCGGCGACCGCAACCCCGCAGCAGTTGGCGCTGGCCGAGCGGATCAAAGCGGGCGACCTGTACGCAGAGGCAGATCAGCTCGTCGGCCCGCTGAACGCCTATCTCTACAACCCGACCATCGGATCGGCCGTCTATAACCTCAACAACAGTCTCAGCTCGGCTCGGCTGTCCACTGCTGTCAAGGAAGTTGTCAACCTGTCGGTCGGTGGCCTGTGGGGCGCGCAGTTCCAGATCGAGACGCACTCAGCGGCAGCACGCCTGGCCGGGATCTCCGAGGAAGCCGTCACCGCATTGGCAAGCGGACAGGCTCCGGTGGGGCTGACCGGTGATGAGCTGATCGCCGCGCAGTTTGTGCGGGAGCTCGTCACGACCTACCGGGTCAACAATGACCTGTTCCACGCAACCCAGGCGGCATTCGGGCGCGACGGCGTCGTTGACCTCGTCCACATGGCGAGCACACAGCTGGGTGTCGCGATGATGGTCAACGCGCTCGAGATTCCAGCCACCTCCGCCTCGGTGGCACCGACGCCTTAGCAGCTGCACCGCTCAACCCAAAGTCGCCCCGGCCCCCGGCCGGGGCGACTTGCGCCTGAAAGACGAACACTCCGGCTTGGTGAATCAACGTGCGATCCGCCGGGTCAGCAACGACGGCGATCAGGAGCTGGCACGCACCCGATAGACGTGATGGCCGCCGGATCTTGAGGGCATTTCTCGACGACCAACTTGGCCTTTGCAGTGCTTCGGCAGTGAAGACAGTGACACGTTCGAACTGAGTTTTCCCGACGGCCCTATGGGCCGCCGGAAACATGTCGTTGCCTTCTGGAACGGCAAAACCCGCTCCGACACTGGTCGGAGCGGGTTTTTCTTGGTCGGGCTGACAGGATTTGAACCTGCGACCACTTGACCCCCAGTCAAGTGCGCTACCAAGCTGCGCCACAGCCCGAGTTGCCTTCCGGGATCGCCGGTAGGCGGTCGAAACTCTACCTCAGCCCCCTACCCAAATCCCAACCGCGTCATCCGTCCCGGATCGGGGTATCTACGACGGGTGACGCAGACCCGCGATGACACTCCCCTGTGGCTGTTCGCCGACCAGCTCGGCCCCGCCACCTACGGCGGCGAGCACGCCCACCGCGAGGTGCTGTTGGTGGAGGCGACCTCGGCGTTGGCCAAGCGCCGCTATCACCGTCAGAAACTCCATCTGGTGCTGTCGGCCCTCAGACATGCCGACAAAGACCTCGGCGAGCGCTCCACCCTCATCCACGCCGCTACCTACACCGACGCGCTGCGGCAGTTCAACCGTCCCGTCCTGGTGCACGAACCCACCTCGCACGCGGCCGAGAAGTTCGTCCATCGGCTCCGCAAGAACGGTCTCGTCAAGGACATCCTCCCCACCCCGACATTCGCCCTGCCCCGCAAGGACTTCCAGGAGTGGGCCGGTCAACGCACCCGGTTCCGGATGGAGGACTTCTACCGCGACCAGCGCCGCCGGTTCGATGTCCTGATGGAAGGCAAGGATCCCGTCGGCAACCGGTGGAACTACGACGAGGACAACCGCGAGCCCCCGCCGAAAAAGCAGAAGACCCTGGAGGTGCCCGCCCCCTACAAGCCGCGCGAGGACGATATCGACGAGCAGGTCCGCCGCGACCTGGACCGGATGAACCTCGACACCGTCGGCGTCGACGGACCGCGGCTGTTCGCCGTCACCCCCGCCGAGGCCAAGCGCGCGCTGACCCGCTTCATCGAGCACCGGCTGCCCGCCTTCGGCCGCTACGAGGACGCCATCATGGGCGAGGACTGGGCGATGTCGCACTCGCTGCTGTCGGTGCCCCTGAACCTCGGCGTGCTGCACCCACTCGACGCGGTCGAGGCCGCCGAGCAGGCCTACCGCGACGACCAGGCGCCGCTGGCCGCCGTGGAGGGCTTCATCCGCCAGATCCTCGGCTGGCGCGAATACATGTGGCACCTGTACTGGCACTTCGGACCGGACTACACCGAGAACAACGAACTCAACGCCCGCACCAGACTGCCGGACTGGTGGGCCGACCTCGACGCCGACGCCGTCACCGCACGGTGCCTGCACGACGCCCTCAAAGGCCTCCGGGACCGCGGCTGGAACCACCACATCCAGCGCCTCATGGTGCTCGGTAGCCACGCCCTGCAGCGCGGCTACCGACCCGATGAACTCACCGACTGGTTCGCCACCGCCTTCGTCGACGGCTTCCGCTGGGTCATGCCCACCAACGTGGTGGGCATGAGTCAGCACGCGGACGGCGGGTTACTTGCGACCAAGCCCTATACCTCCGGCGGCGCCTACATCAACAAGATGAGCGACCATTGCGGTGACTGTGAGTTCGATCCCAAGAAACGGGTCGGCGACGATGCGTGCCCGTTCACCGCCGGCTACTGGGCCTTCACCCACCGGCACCGGAACCTGTTGGCCCGCAACAACCGGACCCGACGCATGGTCTCGACGATGGACCGGCTCACCGACCTCGAAGCAGTTCTGGAGCAGGAGTCGGCCCGCGAGCGTTTCTAACGCGTGGTGTCCTCGACCTGCGCCGCGTCGGTCTCGACCTCGGCTTCCAGCTCCGCGGGCACGAACTCCGGCGCCTTGGACGACCGCCAGGCGTAGAAGACCAGACCCGCCCAGGCCACGATGATCGTCGCGTAGATGACCGTCGACCACGCGCCCGTGATGCCGAAGTACTTGACCAACTTCTGGCTGTTGGTCAGCACGATCACGCCACCGACGGCGGTGCCCAGCAGGGCCGGGCTGACCTTGGTCACCAGCCACGCCGCGAACGGCGCCGCGATCACGCCGCCGATGGCCAGGCCCGCCACGATGGGCAGGTTGTCGAGAAACTCTTCGCGCAGCCCGATGGCGAAGCCGATCGACGCGGAGATCGCCACCAGGAACTCCGAGGCGCTGACCGAACCGATGATGGTGCGCGGCGCGGTCTTGCCCTGCGACAGCAGCGTGCTGGTGGTAACCGGTCCCCAGCCACCGCCACCGGAAGCGTCGATGAAACCACCGAAGACGCCCAGCGGGGCAAGGAACTTCGCGGTGTGCGGGGTGTGGGTCTTGTTCAGTCCGGGCGGGCGGCCGAGCGAGAACCGGACCAGCACGTAAACACCGATACCCAGCAGAATCGCGGCCATCAGCGGCGCGGCGTCCTCGGTGGACAGCGAGGACAGCACCGTCGCGCCCAGGAAGGCGCCGATGGCGCCGGGCACACCGAGCTTGGCCACGATCGACCAGTCGATGTTCTTGAACTTCCAGTGCGACAGGCCGGAGGCGAAGGTCGTGCCGACCTCGGCGAGATGCACTGCGGCGCTGGCCTGCGCCGAGGCCACCCCGGTGAGCACGAGCAGCGTCGAGGCCGTGACGCCGAAGGCCATCCCGAGCGCACCGTCGACGAGCTGGGCGCCGATACCGACAAGAGCAAAGATGATGAGCGAACGCATGGGTTCGGCTTTCGTTCAGGGGCCGGGAATCGGCTGGGTGAAGGGTGGACGCGGAATCAAACCCGCGGACAACACCATTCGCTGAACGCCATGGACCGTCGCGACGGCCAGAACGGCTCCAGGGCAGACAGAGCCGACGGCGCGGTGCTGCACGCACGCTCAGCCATCGAAGTCCCCTGTCACTTGCTTGAAGTCCAGGTCACCCTACACCGTGAGCAGGCGATACAGCCCGATGAGTCCGACGACCACGATCACCAGGCGCAGCGCACCCGGCGAGAGCCGGCGCCCGTAGTGGGCGCCGAGGAATCCGCCGATCAAGGATCCGACGGCGATCAGACCGGCCGCGACCCAGCTGATCCGATCGAACGCGACGGCCGTGTACGCGATCGCGGCGACAATGTTGACCAGCAGAGACAGCAGGTTCTTGGCGGCGTTCATGCGCTGCATGTCTTCGGGCAGCAGCGCCCCCATCACCGCGATCAGCAGGATCCCCTGAGCCGCGGTGAAGTAGCCCCCGTAGATCCCCACCGCGAACGTCCCGGTGACCAGTGCCGCCATTCGACCCACGCTGACGTGATCTGCGGACTGGCCCAGAAAATCCGCGCGGCGGCGCGCCCACGCCTGGATGCGCGGGCCGACCACCACCAGCACCAGGGCCAGCACCAGCAGGACCGGCACAACCTGTTGGAACACCTTTTCCGGCAGGTGCAGCAGCAGCCAGGCACCCACGCCGGCACCGAGCAGTGAGGCCGGGATCTGCCAGCGCAGCCGGCTCCACTGACCGCTCAGTTCGCGGCGGTACCCCCAGGTGCCCGACACTCCGCCGGCCACCAATCCGACGGCGTTCGACATCGTGGCGGTGACCGGAGGAAAGCCGAGAGCGACCAGGGTCGGGAAGGTGATCAGGGTGCCCGAGCCGACGATGGCGTTGATCGCTCCTGCACCCACGCCGGCCAATGCGATCAGAATCATGTGAGCGGTCGACACTGTGGCCACCCTACTCACGCGACGTGCGCTACTTGCGGACGGAGCGCTTCTCCCGGACCCGCACATTGATCCGGATCGGGCTGCCCTCGAATCCGAAGGTCTCACGCAGCTTGCGCTCCAGGAACCGGCGATAGCCGGCCTCCAGGAAGCCGCTGGTGAACAACACGAACGTCGGTGGGCGCGAGGCCGCCTGGGTGGCGAACAGGATGCGCGGCTGCTTACCGCCGCGCACCGGCGGCGGGGTCGCCGCGACGATCTCCTTGAAGAAGGTGTTCAGCCGCCCGGTCGGGATGCGGGCATCCCAGGACTGCAACGCGGTTTCCAGTGCGGGCACCAGTTTCTGCACGGCGCGACCGGTTTTGGCCGAGATGTTGACCCGCGGCGCCCACTGCAACTGCGCCAGCTCCCGGTCGATCTCCTTGTCCAACAGGTAGCGCCGGTCCTCGTCGACCAGATCCCACTTGTTGAACGCCAGCACCAGCGCACGCCCGGCCTCGATCACCATGGTCAGCACCCGCTGGTCCTGCTCGGTGAGCGGCACCGAGCCGTCGATCAGCACGACCACCACCTCGGCGGCGTCGATGGCGCTGTGGGTGCGCACCGAGGCGTAGAACTCGTGCCCACTGGCCGTACCGACCTTGCGCCGCAACCCGGCGGTGTCGATGAAACGCCAAGGCTTTCCGCCCAACTCGATCAGCGAGTCCACCGGATCCACGGTGGTGCCCGCGACATCGTGCACCACCGAACGTTCGTCACCGGTCAGCCGGTTCAGCAACGAACTCTTGCCCACGTTGGGTTTACCCACCAACGCGACGCGACGCGGCCCGCCGGGACCGCCGGCCACCTCGGAGGCTTCGGGCAACTTCTCCAGCACGCTGTCCAGCAGGTCGGCGACGCCGCGGCCGTGCATCGCGCTGATCGGGTACGGCTGTCCGAGGCCCAGCGACCACAGTGCGGCGGCGTCGGACTCACCGCGCTCGTTGTCAACCTTGTTGGCCGCCAGGAACACCGGTTTCCCGGCGCGCTGCAGGCGCTTGGCCRCGGCCTCGTCGGCCGACGTCGCGCCGGTGATGGCGTCGACGACCATGACGATGGCGTCGGCGGTCTGCATGGCGATCGACGCCTGCTCGGCCACCTTCTGCTGCAGACCCTTGGCGTCGGGTTCCCAGCCGCCGGTGTCCTGGACGACGAAGCGGCGGCCCAGATAGCTGGCGTCATAGGAGACCCGGTCGCGGGTCACGCCGGGGATGTCCTGGACGACGGCCTCGCGGCGGCCGAGGATCCGGTTGACCAGCGTGGACTTGCCGACGTTGGGGCGTCCCACCACGGCGAGCACCGGCGGCGGAGCGTAGTCCTCCTCGCCGCCGTCGTCCTCGAATGATCCTTCTTCCCAGTCGCTTTCGTCGTACCAGGTGCCGTCTTCGCWCATCGGTTCGCTCCGGCCCGCTGTTGTACCAGCTCCTGCAGGTGAGCAATCACCTGTGCTTCGTCCATGTCGCTGGTGTCGACGATCACCGCGTCCTCGGCGGCCCGCAGCGGTGACACCGCGCGGGTGGAATCGAGATGGTCGCGGCGCTTCACATCGGCGAGCACCGCCTCGTAGGAATCCTCGATACCGCCGGCGATGTTCTGTGCGTGGCGCCGCTGCGCACGTACCTCGGCCGACGCCGTCAGGTAGATCTTCACGTCGGCATCCGGCAGCACCACGGTGCCGATATCGCGACCCTCGACCACCACGCCGCCGTCGCCGGCCGCCAGCTCGCGCTGCAGCTGCACCAGCAGTGTCCGCACCGCGGGCACCGCGGAGACCGCCGATACCGCACCGGTGACCGCGTCACCGCGGATCTCGGCCGAAACATCTTCTCCGGCAAGGAAAGCCCGATCCTCATCGGGGTCGTACCCGACGGCCAGGTCCACGCGGCCCGCGATATCGGCCACCCGCTGCGCATCGGTGGTGTCCACCCCCGCACGCAGCACCGCCAGCGTCACGATCCGGTACATGGCCCCGGTGTTCAGGTAGCGCAACCCGAGGGTGCGCGCCAATCCGCGTGACACCGAGGACTTTCCGGTTCCTGCGGGCCCGTCCAGGGCGATCGTCAGCACGTCACTCACATTCCCACCGCCTGGTACAGCTCACCGATTTCCTTGCGGGTCAACACCCGGATGTTGCCGGGCCTGGTGTCGCCCAGTTCGACTGCACCGATGCTGGTGCGCACCAGACTCTCGACCGGGAAGCCCACCGAGGCCAGCAGCCGTCGCACCAGGCGCTTGCGGCCCTCGTGCAGCGTGACCTTCACCATCGACTTGCCCGGCAGCGTGTCGACGACCGCGAAATCGTCGAGCGCGATCGGTCCGTCGTCCAGTTCCACTCCGGCACGCAGTTTCTTGCCGAGCCCGCGCGGCACCRAACCGACGACGGTGGCCAGGTAGGTCTTGGGGACCTCGTAGGACGGGTGCATCAGGCGGTGCGCGAGTTCGCCGTCGTTGGTCAGGATCAGCAGTCCCTCGGTCTCGGCGTCAAGGCGCCCGACGTGGAACAGGTTCTTGTTCCCGCGCACCCGGTGCTCCACCAGATCGCCCACGCAGGGCCGGCCCCGGTCATCCGACATCGTCGAATGCATACCGCGCTCTTTGTTGATCGCCAGGTAGACCAGGGTGTCGTCGAGCTGCACCCTGGTGCCGTCCACCCGGATCTCCGAGTTCTCGGTGTCCACCCGGGTGCCCAGCTCGGTGACGATGCGACCGTCCACCTCGACCCGGCCGTCCAGAATCATCCGCTCTGCCACACGACGCGAGGCAATTCCCGCCTGCGACAACACTTTCTGTAACCGAACACCATCCGGTTCGACCATGATCAGTCCTTGTCCACATCGAAACCCGACGGCTTGCCGGGTACAGCGGCCGAACCGTCGAGCTTCGCGAAGCGCGGTTCGGCACTGAGGTTTTCACTCAGGTCATCGATGACGTCGACATCGGGCAACAGGGGCGCGATATCGGGTAGATCAGCCAGCGATGACAATCCGAGCCGTTCCAGGAACAGCTCGGTGGTGGCGAAAGTGACGGCGCCACTATCGGAATCGTTACCCGCTTCGGTGATCAAACCGCGGGCCACCAGGGTGCGCACCACAGCGTCGACGTTGACGCCGCGCACCGCGCTGACCCGGGCGCGGGTCACGGGCTGACGGTAGGCCACCACGGCCAGTGTCTCCAGAGCGGCGCGGGTCAGCTTGGACCGCGAACCGTCCAGCAACAGCCGCTCCACATACGGGGCGTAGCGGGCGCGGGTGTACATCCGCCAGCCGCCGCCGGCGTCACGCAGATCGATCCCGCTGTCCCGCTCGGTCAGCTCGGCGGCCAGTTCGGCGAGGGTGGCCGCCACCCGGTCTTCCGGGTTGTCGGTGGCCGAGGCCAGGGCCTCGACCGTCACCGGGGTGTCGACCACCAACAGCAGCGCCTCGATGACCGAGCGGAACTCGGCGTCGTCGAGCGCTTCGACCGTGGGTTCCGGGGTCTCATCGGCGATCAACTCGGCGTCCGAATCCGGAGCCGGGTCGACGCCCGGTTCGGTATCGGTCACATCGTTGGTCATGAGTCTTCTTCCACTGCGGCTGCGAGGTGTTCGTTGGTTGGCCGATCTCCGGTCCACGAAACCTGGAGCACACCAAGCGGTTCTACTTGCTCGAATGCTACCGCCCTGGCCCGGTACAGCTCCAATAGCGCCAGGAAGCGGCCGACGATCTCCATCGCGCCGTCGCAGTCCTCGACCAGCTCGGAAAACGACGCCCACTGCCCCACGCCCCGGGCTTCCAGCAGCCCCATCAGGCGTTTGGCCTGCTCGGGCACCGAGACGGACTGGATGTGCAGATGGTCCAGGCGCACCGTCGGGACCGGTCGCGGGGTGAACGCCGTCGCCGCGATCTGAGCGAAGCGATCGGCGTCCACACCCAGCATGACCTCGGGTAACAGCTCTTCGAACTGCGTTTCCAGCGAGACCGCACGCGGGTAGCTGCGCAGCGCGGCGGCCTCCAGTTCGGCGAACATCTCGGCGACGTGCTTGAAGGCGCGGTACTGCAGCAGCCGCGCGAACAACAGGTCGCGCACCTCCAGCAGGGCGAGATCTTCCTCGTCGTGCACCTCGCCGGCCGGCAGCAGCCGGGCGGCTTTGAGGTCCAGCAGTGTGGCAGCAATCACCAGGAACGCCGTCGTCTCGTCGAGCTCGAGCTGGCGGCCGATCTCCTTGGTGTAGGCGATGAACTCGTCGGTCACCTGGTGCAGCGCGACCTCGGTGACATCGAGGCGGTGCCCGAAGATCAGCTGCAGCAGCAGATCGAAGGGTCCCTCGAAGTTGCTCAGCCGGACCTGGAAACCCTGGGCGGCCTCGGGAGCAGCCGCCTCGGTCACGACCCGAACCGGGCGATGACCTCGCGGGCAAGAGCCCGATACGCAAGGGCGCCAGTGGATTTGGGGGCCCAGCTGGTGATCGGCTCACCGGCCACGCTGGTTTCCGGGAAGCGCACGGTGCGGGTGATGACGGTGTCGAACACCAGATCGCCGAACCGCTCGACCACCCGGGCCATCACCTCACGGGCGTTGACGGTGCGGTGGTCGAACCGGGTGACCAGGATGCCGCTGATCTCCAGCTTCGGGTTGAGCCGGTCCTTGACCTTTTCGACCGTGTCGGTGAGCAGGGCCAGCCCGCGCAGCGAGAAGTACTCGCACTCGGTCGGGATGATCACGCCGTCCGAGCAGGCCAGCCCGTTGACGGTGAGCAGGCCCAGCGACGGCTGGCAGTCGATGAGCACGTAGTCGTAGCGATCCAGCACCGGATAGAGGGCCCGGGCCAGTGACTGCTCGCGGCCCACCTCGTTGACCAGCTGGATCTCCGCGGCCGACAGGTCGATATTGCTGGGCACCAGGTCCAGTCCGGGGACCCGGGTGTTGATGATCACCTGTTCGATCGACACCCGCGGCTCGATCAGCAGGTTGTGCACGGTGTGGTCGAGTTCGTAGTGCGGCACCCCGAGTCCGGCGGACAGTGCGCCCTGCGGGTCCAGGTCGACCAGCAGCACCCGCCGGCCGTATTCGGCCAGGCTGGCGCCCAGATTGATGGTCGAGGTGGTCTTCCCGACGCCACCCTTCTGGTTGCACATCGCGATGACCTTGGCGGGGCCGTGCACGCTGCGGGGGCGGGGTTCGGGGATGTCGCGGGGCGGGCGGCCGGTAAGGCCGATCTCCGGGGCCGCGTCGTCTTCGCTCACGCTGCAGCCACGCAGGTCGGGTGGCCCTCATCCATGGCGAACATCGCAGCAGAGTCTAACTGTGGATAACCGTCCAGTACTGCAGACCCGCTGGCTAATGTCGCGGGTATGAGCCTGACCAGACGGCTGCCGTTCCTGCGCTGGTCGTTCATCCGGCTGGCCTGGGGTGTCCGCAACATCACCACCACCGGCCAGGTCGGTGACGGCCGGGAAGCGGCCGCCGCGGACTTCGTGGAGACCAAGGCCCGCCCCGGGGATCTCGACGACGTCATCGCGGCCATCGACCGGTTCGCCTACGAGCACTCCTACCTGATCAACGTCGGCGACGAGAAAGGGCTGCTGCTCGACGACGCCGTTCGCCGGGTGTCCCCGTCGACCGCGCTGGAGCTGGGCACCTACTGCGGATACGGCGCGCTGCGCATCGCCCGGGCCGCACCGCAGGCGCGGGTGTTCTCGGTGGAACTGTCGGCGGGCAACGCCGAGGTGGCCCGCCGGATCTGGGCGCACGCCGGGGTTGCCGACCGGGTCACCTGCGTCGTGGGCACCATCGGTGACGGCGGCGCCACCCTGGATGCCCTGGGCTTCGCGCCCGGGGAACTGGACTTCCTGTTCATCGACCACGACAAGGACGCCTACCTGCCCGATCTGCGCGCCGTCCTGGACCGGGGCTGGCTGCGCACCGGCGCGGTCGTCGTCGCCGACAATGTCGGGATTCCCGGCGCCCCGCGGTACCGCGCCTACATGAAGGAACATCAGGGCACCCTGTGGCGGACCGTCGAGCACAAGACGCACGCCGAGTACCAGACGCTGCTGACCGACCTGGTGCTGGAGTCCGATTACCTGGGCGGTTAGCGGGCCCGCGGGTGCGCCCCGGCCCACACCTCACGCAGGGCGCTGACCGTGACCAGCGTGTAGATCTGCGTAGTGGTGACCGAGGCGTGGCCCAGCAGTTCCTGCACGACGCGCACATCGGCGCCGCCGTCGAGCAGATGGGTGGCGAACGAGTGCCGCATGGTGTGCGGTGAGACCGCCGAGGCGATCCCCGCCGCTTCGGCGGAATCCTGCAGCACCTGCCACGCACTCTGCCGGGACAGCCGGCCACCGCGGGCATTGAGGAAGATGCCCGGCGTGCCCTTGCCGCGCCGCGCCAGATCGGGGCGTCCGCGCACCAGGTAGGTGTCCAGCGCGCTGACCGCGGGCCTGCCGATGGGCACCAGCCGTTGCTTGCCGCCTTTACCGCGCAGCAGCACCGAGCGGGATTCGGTGTCCACATCGTCGATGTCCAGCCCGACGGCCTCGGAGATCCGGGCGCCGGTCGAGTACAGGACTTCCAGCAGCGCGCGGTTACGCAGCGTCAGCGGCCCGTCGGATTCGCGTTCACCGCCGGCGGCCTCCAGCAACGAGACCACCTCGTCGAGGGTGAGGCTCTTGGGCAGCCTCCGACTCGGGGTGGGTGGCTTGACGGCGCGGGCGACGTCGACCTCGACGACGCCTTCGGCGGTGAGGAAGCGGTGCAGCCCGCGCACCGCGACCAGCGTGCGGGCCGCGGACACCGCCGACAGCGCGGTGGTGCCGTTGTCCGGGTCGCCCTTACGCAACGCGATCAGGAAGTCGCTGACATCGGTCTCCCCGACCGCGCGCAGATCGGCGATCCCGCGAGCGGTCAGGTGTTCGGCGTAGCGGCGCAGGTCGCGCCGGTAGGAGCTCAGGGTGTTGGCCGCGACGCCACGCTCGATGGTGAGGTGGTCCAGGTAGCCCTGTATCTGCTCGTCCAGCACCCCCATCGCGGTCGTCACGGTCAGCCCTGTCGGGCCGCGAACGCGTGGGGCAGATCCGTCCACGGGCTGTCGACCGGCCGCAGCGAGGAACGGTCAGTGACCGCGTGGGCAGCCAGGATCCCGGCCACCGCAATCGAATTGACGATCTCACCGGCCAGCACCTGCTGCACCGCCTCATCGAGGGGCAGCCAGTCCAGTGTCAGATCGGCCTCTTCGTGCTCGGCGTCGGGCCGCTCGATCTCGGAGAGCCCGGTGGCCAGGAAGACCCGCACACTTTCGTCGCTGAAGCCGGGTGAGGACACGATGTCGACGAGCACCGACCAGTTCTCGGCGGCCAGGCCGGCTTCCTCGTGCAGTTCCCGCGCGGCGGTCAGTGCCGGGGCTTCCCCGCCCACATCGAGCAGGCCGGCCGGGATCTCCCAGAGCCGGCGCCCCACCGGGTGCCGGTACTGGTAGACCATGGCCACCCGGTCATCGTCATCGAGTGCGACGACGGCCACCGCACCGAAATGCTCGACCACCTCACGTCGTGCCACGGCACCGCCCGGCATGTGCACCTCATCCAGGCGCAGGGCGAGAATCTTTCCGGCGTAGACGGTCTCGCTGGACTGGGTGACGAAATCGTGTTCAGCCACGGTGGGCCGGTTCGGCGTCCTCGTGCTGTTCTGACTCGTGATGCTCGGCACCGTTGGAGCGCGACAGCTGCTCCAGCGGGAGCAGCTCGCCGGCCTTGTAGTCCAGCGCGGCGCCGATGAAGGCGGCGAACAGCGGGTGCGGGCGGGTCGGGCGGCTCTTGAGTTCGGGGTGGGCCTGGGTGCCCACCAGGAACGGATGCACATCGGCACCGTATTCGACGAACTCCACGAGGTGCCCGTCCGGCGAGGTGCCGGAGAATTTGAGGCCGCTCTCGGCGATCCGGTCCCGGTAGAGGTTGTTGACCTCATAGCGGTGCCGGTGCCGTTCGGAGACCTCGGTGGCGCCGTAGGCTTGCGCCACAATGGATCCCGGCTCCAGCACGGCGGGATACGCACCCAGGYGCATGGTGCCGCCCAGGTCGGCCTCACCGGCGACGGCGTCGAGCTGATCGGCCATGGTGGCGATCACCGGGTCCGGGGTGTCCGGATCGAATTCGGCCGAACTGGCCTCGGTGAGCCCCACCGAGCGGGCCGCCTCGATGACGATGCACTGCAGACCCAGGCACAGCCCGAGCACCGGAACGCCGCGCTTGCGGGCGTAGCTGATGGCGCCCAGCTTGCCGTCGATGCCGCGGATGCCGAAGCCGCCGGGAATCAGCACACCGTGCACGTCGTCGAGTGCAGCGATGGCGCCGGCGTCGGTCTCGCAGTCATCGGAGGCGATCCACTGGATGTCGACCTTGGCGTAATGCTTGAACCCACCGGCGCGCAGCGCCTCGGCCACCGACAGATAGGCGTCGGAGAGGTCGATGTACTTGCCCACCAACGCGATCCGCACGGTCTCCTGGGGCTCGTGCACCCGCTGCAGCAGATCGTTCCACTGGGTCCAGTCGACATCGCGGAACGGCAGGTTGAGCTTGCGCACCACGTACGCGTCGAGTTCTTCGCGGTGCAGCACCTTGGGAATGTCGTAGATCGACGGCGCGTCCGGGGTGGAGATGACGCCGTCGATGTCGACGTCGCACATCAGCGCGATCTTGTTCTTCAGTCCCTCGGGGACCTCCCGGTCGCACCGCAGGATCAGTGCGTCGGGGGCGATACCGATGCTGCGCAGCGCGGCCACCGAGTGCTGGGTGGGCTTGGTCTTGAGTTCCCCGGAGGGCTTGAGGAACGGCACCAGCGAGACGTGCAGGAAGAACACGTTGTCGCGGCCGACCTCGTGGCGGACCTGGCGCGCGGCTTCCAGGAACGGCAGGGATTCGATGTCGCCGACGGTGCCGCCGATCTCGGTGATCACCACATCGGGCCGGTGGCCCTTGTCGTCCGCGTCCGACATCGCCAGAATCCGGCGCTTGATCTCATCGGTGATGTGCGGGATCACCTGGACGGTGTCGCCGAGGTATTCGCCGCGGCGCTCCTTGGCGATCACCGAGGAGTACACCTGACCGGTGGTCACGTTGGCCGACCCGGACAGGTCGCGATCCAGGAAGCGCTCATAGTGGCCGACGTCGAGGTCGGTCTCCGCACCGTCTTCGGTGACGAACACCTCACCGTGCTGGAACGGGTTCATGGTGCCGGGATCGACATTGAGGTAGGGATCGAGCTTCTGCATCGTCACCTGCAAACCGCGCGCAGTGAGCAACTGGCCGAGGCTACTGGCCGTCAGGCCTTTACCGAGTGAGGACGCGACACCACCGCTGACGAAGATGTGTTTGGTCGCGGTCTGCGGGTGCTTGCGTAACGATGGCAAGAACAACCTCCGTGGCGATGGGGCGAGTCGATTTTCATCAACTCAGGGCCTGCCGACCCACGGAATCTCACCTTAACACCAGCGCCGACAAGCCGCGCCTGACGCGCCGGGTGTTGTGGCTTACTGCGGGACGGTGACGGAGTTCGCGCCCTGGCCGATGCCGTACCGGCCGGGCTGCCCGCCGCGCAGCAGATCGCTCAGCGCCAGGGCCGCGGTGATGCGTCCGGACTCGAGGTCCACGTCGTCGACCGTGCTGACCGCTGCAGCCAGGCCGGCATCCGAACGGGTCACCGCGACGGCCGCGGTTCCGGTCGCCGATCCGTCGCGTCCGGCGAGCACGATGCCCCCGCCGTGCGGGGCCAGGCCGGCGGCGAAACGCGCCACGGTGGTCCCCCGGTTACCCGCGTCATCACCGAGCGAGCCCCCGGTGATGATGACGGCGGTGTCCGCGGCCTCGATACCCTGCGCGTCGTAGGTGATGAATCCGGTGTCCCGCAGGGTCGCCAGCACGGTCTCGCGCTGATCTTCGGGGACGGCCTGCTCCTTGCCCCGCAACAGCGCGATCCCGAGCAGATCACCGGCCTGAGAGCCCTGGTCCACCGAGGCGGTGCTCAGCTGCCGGCCCACCGGCACGATCGGTGAATTGACCACCGACAGCAGTTTTTCCGAGGAGTTCGCATCGACGAACTGCGGGGTCAGGGCAATGGTTGCGGTGGTGGTGGCACCGCCCTGCCCGACCAGTCGCACGACGGCGTCCACATCGTCGTCGGCGGCGTCGGGGGTCCGGAAGATCACCACCGATTTGTCCCGCAGGGTGTCGCGCAGGATGCGCGGCGCCACGATCCCGTCGAACTCCCCTGCCGCGCTGAGCTTCTCGTTGAGTTCGTTCTTCTCGTCGGTCAGCGTCTCGATCTCGGTGTGGAGGTCGGCCTTGTCACTGCGCAACCCGGACACCACCGTGTCGGAGAACAGCCCGGAGCCCAGCACCACCCCCACCGCCAGGGCGAGGAAGACCGCGGCCAGCGAAATGGCATGCGTGCGCAGCGAAATCATGATGCAACCCTTCGGAAGGATTCAGGGTGTCGCGGGAGCTAGGACACCAAGCCCTGGGCCCAGAGCAGGAAGCGGTTCCAGTAGTCGACGACCCAGTCGATCACGGTCGCGTCGACCCGGGTCACCCACAGCGCAACGATCACCGCGACCAGCATCGCGAGTACCAGCAGGGCGATCGCGCCGGCCGAGACCCGGCTGCGGTAGAGGGTGGCGACGGCCTTGGCGTCGACGAGTTTCTCGCCGACCTTGAGCCGGGTCAGGAATGTCGAGGGGTTGCTCTGCTGACGGGACCGGTCGAAGAATTCTTCGATGGTGGCACTGTGGCCTGCGGTGACGATCAGCGACGCGCCGTGGTGGTGGCACAGCAGCAGCGCCAGGTCGGCGGCCGATCCGGCGGCCGGGAACGTCATGGCGCCGACTCCGAGATCCTGGATGCGTTCCAGGCCGGGGGCGTGACCGTCGGCGTCGGCGGGCAGCACGACCTGGGCACCGCAGCGCAGCGCGTCGGTGCTGATGGTGCTCGGATCACCGACGATGAGCGCGGGCCGATACCCGGCCTTGCGCAGCAGATCGGCTCCGGCGCCGACCCCGACCAGCACCGGCTGGTACTCCTTGATGAACGGCTTGAGCGCCTTCAGGTCGTCGGCGGCGGTGGGTCCCTCGGCGACCACCACGACATGCCTGCGGTCCATGTCGACATCGATGTCGGGGATGCCCATCCCGTCGATCAGCAGCGGGCTCTCGCTGCGGATGAACTCGATGGTGTTGCCGGCGRAGGCTTCCAGGTGTGCGACGAGCCCGCTCTTGGCTTCCACCATGAGCTCGTGGATCTCCAGATCGGTGCGCTCGGTACCGAGCCCGATGCGGCGGTCTCCGGAGTAGACGCCGCCGTTGTTGATCCGGATGCGCGCGCCGTCCTTGATCTTCTTGAAGATCTCGGGTCCCGCTTCGTCGATGAGGACGATGCCGTTGGCCACCAGAACCTCGGGACCGAGGTTGGGGTAGCGACCCGAGATGGACGGCGAGGCGTTGACGACGCCGGCGACCTCCGCCTCCACGAGTGCGTCCGCGGTGATGCGGTCGAGGTCCTGTGCATCGAGGACGACGATGTCGCCGGGCCCGATGCGCCGGAGCAATCGGTCAATGTCGCGGTCAACGCGGGCAGTACCGATGACGCCCGGCTTTGAGCTGGCATTACGCGATAGCAACGCTGACATCTTCATGCGGCGATTCTGGCGATAAACCCTCAAGTTGAGGTGGAGGCGCGCCGTAACACCAGCCCCATAAGTTTTCTTTTGTCACATCTGCAACATCAACACGATCTCAATCCCGCCTCGCCGCGTAGTGCCGGGCGGCCTTGGCGCGGTTGCCACAGGTGGTCATCGAATGCCACCGCCGGGTGCCGTTTTTCGACGTGTCGTGGAACCAGAGCACGCAGTGCTCGTGGGCGCATTGTTTGATGCGGTCGGGGGCCCGGGCGAGCAGGCGCAGCAGATCGTCGGCGGCCAGCCAGCCCGGCAGCCACTCCGGACGCGCCACATCGGCCTCCTCGCGCGGGCCGCTCTCGGCCAGCAGGCGACGGACCCGTCCGTGATCCAGTACCGCGTTCAACTCGTCGACCTCGTCCTCGGCCACCGCGCGCAGCAGCGCCTCGCGAGCGCGCACCAACGCCACCCGCGTCTTCTCATCGGCCGGGCAGCGCTCATCCAGATCGTTGGCCACCAGCCAGGAACGCAGGCCGGCCACGTCGGTGAGCAGGTCACGCGGCCCGTCGGGCGACATCCAGACGGTGTTGAGCAGATCCAGCGCGAGGGGTTCCCCGACGTGCGGACGCGGATCATTCATGATCCCAGCGTAACGCACTAACTACTGAAACCAGGATAGATGGTTGACACGACAGCCGAACCGTCCTAACCTGTGAAGGGACTTATACCGGTTACATGGAGGATCAGGATGAGTACAGCCACCGCCCCGCAGCTCGCTCCCGGCCACGTCGGGCTCAACGTCACCGACCTCACCCGGTCGGTGGACTTCTACCGGCGCGCACTGGGTTTCGAACAGATCGGGATCAACGACGAGGGCGACCGCCGCTTCGCCTTCCTGGGCTTCGACGGCAACCTGCGCCTCACGTTGTGGCAACAGAGCGACGGCGAGTTCTCCACCCGGACACCCGGCCTGCACCACCTGTCCTTTCAGGTCGACAGCATCGAGCAGGTGCGGACCGTGGAGCGCGCGCTCAAGGCGCTGGGCGTCACGTTCGCCCACGACGGTGTGGTTGCCCACGGGGAGGGTGCGTCCTCGGGAGGCATCTTCTTCACCGACCCGGACGGCATCCGGCTTGAGGTCTTCGCGCCGAACGGTGCCGAGGCCGAGCCCGCGCCCGCCGGTGAGTCACCCACCTGCGGATTCTTCTGAGCCGTCCGATGACCGTCTATCACGCGGGCGAGCTCGCGGTACAGCAGCGCCTGGGCCAGAGTGAAATCGCCGCACGTCTCGGTCGGATGGTCCGCGACGAGATCCCGCAGGCTGCGGCCGAATTCCTGGCCGACCAACCGATGGTCGTGCTTGCCGCGRCCGACGACGCCGGCCGGATCTGGGCGAGCCTGCTGACCGGCCCGCCCGGATTCGTGCACGTCACCGACGAGCAGATCGCCGTCGACGCGCTGCCCGTCACCGGCGACCCGCTGCACGACGTGCTGACCGCGACCCCGCACCGGGTCGGCATGATCGCGGTACAGCCGCAAACCAGGCGCCGCATGCGGGTCAACGGCGTCGCCGTCCCGACCGGCGCCGGCCTGCTGATCCAGCCCGACCAGGTGTACTCGAACTGCCCGAAGTACATCTCCCGCAGGCATATCGAAGGCGTGGCGGGTGTGTCCGACGATCACGTGCGGCGCCAGGCCCATGCCCTGGACGCGCGCACCGGGCAGATCGTGTCCGCCACCGACACCTTCTTCATCGGGTCCGCGGATACCGAAGGCAACGCCGATGCTTCGCACCGCGGCGGCAATCCGGGCTTCCTGCAGGTACTTTCGCCGAACCGGCTGCGCTGGCCGGACTACCGCGGCAACTCGATGTTCATGACGTTGGGCAATATCAGCGCCAACCCACGGGCCGGACTGCTGATCCCGGACTGGGACGCCGGGACCACCCTGCAGCTCACCGGCACCGCGGAGATCATCTGGGAGAGCGGGCCCGGAGCACAGTGCGCAGTCGAGTTCAGCATCGAGGAGGTCGTGGAACTGGCCGATGTCAGCCCGTTGCGCTGGAGCGGCGCGGAACTGTCTCCCGCCAACCCGGCCTGACTACTCTTCGCGGTCGCGCTGGGCGGACTCCCACAGCTCACGCGCATGTGCCCGGCCGCTGTCGGTGTCGCCGAGCCCGGCCAGCATGCGGGCCAGCTCGGCCACCCGGTCTTCGTCCTGCAGACGCACCACGCGGCTGGACTTCGGACCGCTCTCCACCACCAGATGGGTGTCGGCGTAGGCGGCCACCTGCGGCAGGTGGGTGACGACGATGACCTGATGGGTGCGGGCCAGCCGGGCCAAGCGGCGACCGATCTGCACCGCGGCGCGTCCGCCGACGCCGGCGTCGACCTCGTCGAACACCATCGTGGTGCCCTCCGCCGACGCAGACAGCACCACCTCCAGGGCCAGCATGACGCGCGACAGCTCACCGCCGGAGGCACTCTTGGCCAGCGGCAGCAGTTCGGTGCCGCGGTGCGCGGCGAACCCGAACTCGACTGCGTCGACCCCGTGCTGCCCGGCGTGCGCGGACACGCCACCGGCCAGCGTGATCGGTGCGGAGTCATCAGCTCGGGCCGCCAACGGCGCCAACGAGATACCGAAATCGGCTCCCGTCATCGCCAGCCCGGACAACTCGGCGGTGACCGCCTTGGACAGCCCTTTGGCCGCCTTGGTGCGGGCCTTGGTGAGGTCGGCGGCCGCGGCGACCACCTTGGCCTGCAGGTCATCGACACGTTGCTGCAGCCCCGCCAGCGCCTCCTCGGAGACGTCGAGCTGGGACAGCCGGTCCCGCGATTCCTTCGCCCAGGCCAGCACGGCGTCGATATCGGCACCGTACTTGCGGGTCAATCCGCGCAGCTCGCTCTGCCGGGCCAGTTTGCCTTCCAGCGTGCTGGCGTCGCTGGGCAGTTCGGACAGGAAATCGCCGAGTTCGGTCGACACATCGGCGATGACGGCGACCGCTTCTGCCAGCCGGTCCCCCAACGCCTGCAGGGCGCTGTCATCGGTGCCCTGCAGGGCGGCCCTGGCCGAGGCGACATTGGCCGCCGCCGAGGCCGCGTCGGTGCCGTCATCGTCGGGCGGACCTGCCAGCGCGGCGCGTGCCCCGGCGGCGGACTCGCGCAGCGCATCGAGTTCGGAGAGCCGCCGGATGTCGGCGACAAGCGCGTCGTCCTCGCCCGGCGCCGGGTCGACGGTGTCGATCTCGTTGAGCCCGAAGGTCAGCCGGTCCGCCTCGAGCGCGAGTTCGCGGGCCCGCTGCGTGCGGTCGATGAGGTCGCGGCGTGCGGTCAGCCACTCCTCCCGCAGCGCCCGGTACTTGCGTAGCGGTGTGCTGACGTCGGCGAACCGGTCCAGCGCAACGCGTTGCTCATCGGGGCGCATCAGCCGCAGCTGATCGTTCTGTCCGTGCAATGCCAGCAGCTCGTTGGTGAAGCCGCTCAGCGATTTCGCCGGCACGCTGCGCCCGCCGAGGTAGGCCCGCGACGGACCCTCACGGCTGACCGACCGCGCCGCGATGATGCTGTCGTCGTCGTCGCGGTCGGCACCGGAGGATTCCAGGATCTCATCGATACGCCCGGTGACATCGTCACCGAGATCGGTTGTGGCGAAACGGCCTTCCACCACGGCCCGATCGGCACCGGTGCGTACCCGGCTGGCATCGGCCCGCGCGCCGCCGAGCAGGTGCAGACCGGTCACCACCATCGTCTTGCCTGCGCCGGTCTCGCCGGTCAGCACGGTCAGGCCGCGATCGAACTCGGCGGTCGCCGAGCTGATCGCACCCAGGGAATCGATGCGTATCTCGGAGAGCACTACTGGCCGCGCCATCCGGTGACGGGCAGCCGGAACTTGCGCACCAGCCGGTCGGTGAACGGCGCACTGTCCAGTCGCACCCACTTCAGCGAGGTCTCGCAGCGGGTCACCTCCAGGCGCGCGCCCGCCGGCACGATCATCTTGCGCCGGCCATCACAGAAGGCCACCGCATCGTTGCCGCTCGCCTCGATCTCGATGGCGATGGAGGCGTCCGGGCTGGTGACCATCGGCCGCGCGAACAGCGCGTGGGCGTTGTTGGGCACCACCAGGATCGCCTCGAGATCGGGCCACAGGATCGGCCCGCCCGCCGAGAAGGCGTACGCGGTGGAACCGGTGGGCGTCGAGACCAGCACACCGTCGCACCCGAAGCCGGACACCGGTCGGCCGTCGACCTCCAGCACCACGCCCAGCACTCCGAGTCGCGGTCCCTTTTCCAGGCTGGCCTCGTTGAGCGCCCAGCCGTGGTCGAGAATCTCGCCGCCGCCCGCGCGGACCACGATGTCCAGGGTCATCCGCTTCTCGACGCGGTAGTCGCGGGCGATGACGTGGTCGAGGACCTCGTCGAGGGCCTCGTGCTCGGCTTCGGCCAGGAAGCCGATGCGACCGAGGTTCAGACCCAGCACCGGGATCTCGGCGTTGCGGGCCAGTTCGGCGGCGCGCAGGAACGTGCCGTCACCACCGAGGGCGAGCACCAGTTCGCAGCCCTCGGCGGCCTGCTCGTCGGCGTCGACCACCTCGATGTCCACGCCCAGCGCCCGGATCTCATCGGGTGCCAGGTGCAGCGACCCACGGTCGACCGCTTCGGCGGTCAGCACCCGCAGGCCGATGCCGTGTTCACCGAGCACCTTTTCCACCCGGCGGGCGGTCTCGGTGGCCTCGTCACGCCCGGTGTGCACGACGACCAGGACGGATCGTTCGGATGTCATTGCGGCCCTTCGTCGATCGCACGAGCAACAGCACGTTCCAGGTCTTCACCGAGCAGTGGCTCCTCGGTGTCGGCCCGGAATCGCAGGAAGAACTCCACATTGCCGGACGGACCCGGCAGTGGGCTGGCAGTGACAGCGACTGTGTGCCATTGCAATTCGGCGGCGCGGTGCGCGACGGCCAGTACCGCCTCGGCGCGCAGCGCCGGATCCGAGACGACGCCACCGGCGCCGACCCGGTCCTTGCCGACCTCGAACTGTGGTTTCACCATCGGGACGATATCGGCGTCTCGGTGGCAGCACGCGGTGAGCGCGGGCAGCACGGTGGCCAGCGAGATGAACGACAGGTCGGCGACCACCAGGTCGACCGGGCCGCCGATGGCCTCCGGGGTGAGGGTCCGGACGTTCGTGCGTTCCAGCACATGAACCCGTTCATCGGAGCGCAGCGACCACGCGAGCTGTCCGTACCCGACATCGGCGGCGACGGTCTCGGCGGCACCCCGGTCCAGCAGGACCTCGGTGAAACCGCCGGTCGATGCCCCGGCATCCAGGCACCGGCGGCCCTCGACGGACACACCGAAGGCGTCGAGCGCCCCGATCAGTTTGTGCGCGCCCCGCGATACCCAGGTGCGTTCATCGGCGGCGACGGTGAGGTTCGCGTCCACCGACACCGCGGTGGCGGGTTTGGCCGCCGGCATGCCGTCGATGCGGACCCGTCCCGCGCCGATCAGTTCGGCGGCCTGCTGCCGTGACCTGGCCAGTCCGCGCCGCACCAGTTCGGCGTCCACCCGCGCTCGTCGCGTCATCGGGTCAGCGCCCCCGGATCGCGTCGCCCCGGCCCTCCACCGATTCCAGGGCGCGGACCAGCAGGTCGTGCGCCTCTTCCAGGCGCGCTGCGACGGCGTCGATTTCGGAGTCCTCCAGCCCGCCGGATTCGATATCCGGCAGGTCTGCCAACAGTGCCGCAATCTGGGTGCGGATCTGCTCAGGATCGGTACTCATATCGCTGATCACGCTAGCCGATGCGGTCAGGTGAGCAGCGACCAGCGTTGCAGTGCGGCGCGCGCCGTGTCGTCGCCGGCCGCGACGGCGACGCTGTTGCCGCCGGCCCACACCGCGTGCGCCGTGGCCCGCACGATGCTCAGCGGATCGCCGGCGTCGGCGCCGGTGGACCGCACGGTGAGCGTCGATCCGCTGGTCTCGATCTGCCATGCCGGGTGCGCGGCGATCCGCAGAACCTCGGCATCGGTGTGCAGTGCGCGCAGGTCCTCGGACAGGAAATCGGGGCGGCTGCCGGGCGCCGCGTGCACCATGTCGGCGGCGTTGTTCACACCGGTGAGCACCATGAGGCTGGGCAGTCCCGCGGCGTTGGCGCCCTCGATGTCGGTGTCCAGGCGGTCGCCGATCACCAGCGGTGTCGTGAAATCACCCCGGGCCAGCGCGTCGTTCATCAACGTCGGGGCCGGCTTGCCGGCGACCTGAGGTTCGACATCGGTGGCGGTGCACAGCGCGGCGACCATGGAGCCGTTGCCGGGCAGCAGTCCGCGCTCGGACGGCAGCGTGCGGTCCACATTGGCCGCGACCCACAGGGCGCCGGCCCGGATCGCCAGGGCGGCCTCGGACAGGATGGGCCAGCCCGTCTCCGGGTTGTGGCCCTGCACGACTGCGACGGGGTTCTCGTCGAACGCCCGGACCGGTTTCAGGCCGACGGCGACGATCTCGGCCGCCAACGACTCGGTACCGACGACCAGGACGGTGGCGCCGGCGGGCAGTTGGCTCGCCAGCATCCGGGCGGCGCTCTGCGCGCTGGTGACGACGTCGTCGGCCTGGGCGTGGAAGCCGAGTTCGCAAAGGTGACCGGCGACCTCGGCCGCCGAGCGCGACGCGTTGTTGGTGACGTACAGGGTGCGGGCGTCCAGCGCGGCCAGACTGTCCACCGCGCCGGTGGTGGGTTCGTGGCCGCGGAACACGGTGCCGTCGAGATCCAGGAGCAGGCAGTCATGCTCCTGTGCCAAGGTGCCCATCTCAGGTCAGCTCGGTGAGACGTTCTTCGGCGTCGGTGACACCTTCGACGTCGACCGCGGCGGCGTTGATGAAGGCCTGCACCGCGGCATCGGTGCGGCCGAGTGCGAGCAGCGTCTCGGCATAGACGTAGAACAGCCGGGCGCTGGTGATGCCGAGGCGGGTGGTATCCAGGGGCGGGCTGGAAAGCAGCGCCAGGGCCTGTTCGTGCTGTCCGAGATCGGATCGCGCGCCCGCCACCACGATGCGCAGTTCGTCGGCGTCATCGCCGGTGAGCTGCAGGGCCTCTTCGCTACGGGCCAACTCGACGGCGCGTTCCGGGCGCCCCACACCGCGTTCGCAGTCGGCGATCAACGGCAGCAGGGCGGACTTGCTGCCCATCCGGCGGGCGGCACGCAGTTCGGCGAGCGCCTGCGCCCAGTCGCCGCAGTAATAGGCCGCGATACCCACGGCCTCGCGGACGGCGGCGATGCGACCGGAGCGGGCACGTGCGGCACGCGCATGTTCCAGCGCAGCGGCGGGATCGTCTTCGAGGAGTTCCCCGGCAGCCACCAGGTGGCGGGCCACGACGTCGGCCGTGGACTTGTCCAGGGTGATGAGTTCACTGCGGATTTCCGGGGAAAGCTGCTTGGCTTCGATCTCGGGTGGAATGCGCGGTCCGACCGGTTGGTCTTCGCCGTTCTGGTCCCGCCGGCGACTGGGGCCCGAGGACCATGGCGGACTCGGCCGATCACGGTTGCCCCGAGGTGCGCCACCACTCGCGCCGGAGCGCTGCGCGCCGTTGGCGCCCGGGCGGTACCCGCTGTTCCCGCCGGCGCGCGGACCGTCGCCCGTCGCCCGGCGGGGTCGCCGTTCGTCGCTGCCGCCTTGTCTGTCCTCGGCCACAGTCGCCTTCCTGATCGATCAACCGTCTTTCCGAAAGGATAGCCGGGTGCCGGCGAAACGAGACAGTTGCATAAATATCAACCATTCTCGGCCAATTAATTCGCCTCGATGAATGGTCGATTGTTTTCCATATACACAAATGCCCGAGCCCCCCAATTGGTGTGTTTGGGGGGCTCGGGTCTTAATGTGTGTTCGGCGGTGTCCTACTTTTCCACCCTTTTGGGTAGTATCATTGGCGCTGGTAGGCTTAGCTTCCGGGTTCGGGATGGGACCGGGCGTTTCCCTGCCGCTATGGCC
>NZ_JBFUKN010000029.1:0-71008 GCF_056400845.1 Mycobacterium sp. P4_H6
GTGTCGACCGGGACACACCGGCTGCGGCGGCCAGCGACGAAACCGTCCATGGGGCAGCGGGATCGGCGTGCAGCAGTCGTAGTGCGTCACCGACCACCGGGTCGCGCTGGGCGGTCCACCAGGTCGGCGGATGACCTTCGGGGCTGTCGAACCAGGTACGCAACGTGCAGACCAGCATCCAGTCCAGCAGTCGGTCCAACACCACCTGTTGACCGGGGATGTCGAGCGCCGCCTCGGCAGCCAGGTGGTCCAGCACCGCGTCACCGTTCCCGCCGCTGTCCAGGTGCAGGACCGCGGGCAGCGCGTCCAGCAGGCGGCGGCTGATCTCGCCCCGCACCGGGTAGGCGCCGACCACCAGTGTGGTGGCCCCGGCGCCGCTCCCGCATTCGTCATTCCAGCCGATCCGGTGCCGGGTGCCGCCGTACTCGGGCTTCGCGCACATCTCCCCGCAGGCGATCGGCTCGGCGGCGGTGTCGAGGTCGTCGACGAAGGTGAAGGTGTCCGGCCCCTTCACCACCACGGTGTCGCGGTCGCGCATCCGCACGGGCGGGCCGTGCTCGGGGACCAGCCAGCCCTGCCCGTCCAGCACGGTGCACAAGGTCAACGGCGCACCGTCCACGAAGTGCAGGGACCACGGTGCGGTCAGCTGCGAGCTGCCGAACAGCGAGCCGTGCGCACGCACTCCCCGGCAGAGGTCACCGAACACGTCCATGCCCTCGAGGTTAGACGAATACACATGCATACCGGCTTCATGCCCATGGAATCGTCCGCGCACCCCGCCTTGAATGGGGTCATGAGCAAAGACAACATCCTCGTTCTGGCCGCCAGCGGAAAGACCGGTCGCCGCGTCTCCGCCCGCCTGCGATTGCGCGGCATCGCCGCCCGGCTCGCCTCCCGATCCAGCCAGACCCCCTTCGACTGGTCCGATCCTGCCGGCTGGGATGCGGCACTCGACGGCGTCACCGCCGTGTACATGGTGGCGCCCGCCGTGGTGGGGCCCGCACCGGAGTTCGTCGCCAGGGCGGAAGCCGCCGGCGTGCAACGCCTGGTGCTGTTGTCCGGACGCGGGGCCGACACCTGGGGTGATTCGCGCTTCGGGTTGGACATGCGTTCCGCCGAAGAGGCGGTGCGCGGTTCGGCGTTGGAGTGGACCGTTCTGCGTCCCAACAACTTCGCTCAGAACTTCGACGAGGACCTGTTTCACGCGCCGTTGGTCGCCGGGGAGCTCGCGTTGCCGGCCGGTGAGACGCCCGAGCCTTTCATCGACATCGAGGATGTCGCCGACGTCGCGGCCACGGTGCTGGCCGAGCCCGGCCGGCACGCCCGGCGGATCTACGAATTGACCGGCCCCGACGCGCTCACCTTCGCCGAAGCTGCCGACATGATCTCCCGGGCGTCGGGGCGACCCATCACCTACAAGCAGATCTCCCCCGCCGAGTACACCGCCCTCCTGGTCGAACAGGGCGTCGGTGAACAGGATGCCGAGCACGTCTCCGAAATGTTCGTGCTGATGGACGGCGGTCCGCTGGCCACGACCACCGACGGGGTGGCGTCCGTACTGGGCCGGCCGGCGCGGACCTTCGAGGACTATGTGCTGCGGACCGCGGCGGCCGGAGTGTGGTCCCGGTGAAGCTGACGCCCGAGGACCTGGAGTTCCTGCGCCGCCCGCTCTACGGATTCTTCACCGTGGCCGCCGGCGCCGACCCGCCGCAACCCCGGCCGGTGTGGTTCGAAGCCACCGGCGACGGGACCGTCGAGCTGTTCACCCTTGCCGACGCGGCCAAGGTGCGGCGCCTGCGCGCCGACCCACGCGCGTCACTGGTGGTGGCCGCCCCGGTGGGTGAACGTGAGCGCTGGGTCGCGGTTGCCGGACCGACGAGTCTGGAAGACCATGGGGCGCAGGAACTCGCCGCCCGGCTGGCCGTCCGGTACTGGGACCTCGATGACGGGGCACGGACAGCCGAGCTGCAGGAGATGCTGGACGCCGACCTGCTGCGGGTGGTCATCCGCCCGGACAAGGTGGCGCGCTACACGCCCTGAGGCGCATCGGCGATATCGCGCATCTGGTCCAGCAGCCGGGATGCCACCTGGGCCGCCAGCCACAGCGCCTGCCGGTCCTCCTCGGCCAGACCGTCGAGGAGACCGGCGATGCGTTGCTTGCGCACATCGGCGCGCTCATTCCACAGGCGGCGGCCCGCCCTCCCGATCATCACCAGGCAGGCCCGGCCATCATCGGGATCGTTCCTGCGCTCCAGCAGCCCTTGGCGTTCCATCCGTTGCACGAGCTGTGTCATACCCGACTGGCTGGAGCCTTCCGCCTCGGCGAGCGCTGTCACCCGCATCGGGCCTTCCCGATCCAGCCGATTGAGCACCAGTGTGGCGCTGGCGCCGAGATCGTCACGTTCGGCGAGATGCCGCCACAACAGATCTGCACTCGAAGTGATCATTGCGGATATGGCGTCCACCGGCGTTGAACTCATACGTGACTTTATATCATTTATAGGATGCATTGAGGGTCCATCCGGGCTCGGCCTGAAACGCCTCTCGCCGACCATTTGATTCCATTGGCGACGTTTTCACAGAGTTTCACTAATATCCGGCCCACTAGGCGGACATATAACCCGCGGGCACGCTTGTCATTTAGATCGTAGATACGATATAAATTCTGTTCGTGACCGAGCAGCCATCGCAGGGCAGGCGCCGCGGCCTTCTGGCGAGGGGCTGGCTGCCCCTTGTCACCGTGGTGGCACTGGGCGCGGGTTCGTTGGGCGTCTGGAAGGTCCACGAGATGTCCGAACCCGGAGCTGTTCCCGCAGTCCTGGCCGCACAGGCACCCGAGCAGTTCACCCCGAAGCGGCTGACCTATGAGCTGTTCGGATCCATCGGCGACGGCGGGATCCTGAGCTACGTCGACATCAACGGGCAACCACATCGGGTCGACCTCACTGCGCTGCCGTGGTCGCATACCGAGACCACCACCCTCACGGTGGTGTCCGGCAGCATCTCCGCACAGGTCGACGGTGGTCAGGTGGGATGTCGAATGCTGGTCAACGACGTTGTGCGCGACGAACAATCATCGACCCATGACGATGCTGATGTCACCTGCCGGGTGAAGTCCGCGTGAGCGTCGCACGCACCGTGCGTGTGCTGGCCGTGCCGATCATCATCTTCTGGGGCCTGCTCGCAGTCGGCACCAACACCTTCATCCCCCAGGTCGAGAGGGTCGCCGAACAACTCGCCGGTTCGATGATCCCCGGCTACGCGCCTTCGCAGGTCGCGATGATGCGCATCGGCGCGAAGTTCCAGGAATCCACCTCCACCAGCCTGGCCATGCTCGTGCTCGAATCCGATCGTCCGTTGGACGACGGCGACCACCGCTACTACGACGATCTGGTGGGCAGGCTCAAGCAAGACCCCGATCACGTGCAGTACGTCATGGATCTCTGGGGCAAACCGATCACCGCTGCCGGAGCCCAAAGCGTGGACGGCAAGGCCACTTTCGTGCTGCTGCGGCTCGCAGGCAACACCGGACAGATCCAGGCGAACGAATCCGTGCAGGCGGTGCGGGATGTCATCGCGCACGACGCGCCGCCACCCGGGCTCACCGTCTACGTCAGCGGTGCGGCGCCGCTCGCCGCCGACACCCTGTCCATCGCCAACTCCAGCCTGAACAACATCACCATCCTGACGATCGCGCTCATCGTGGTGATGCTGCTGGTCGTGTACCGCTCCCCAGCAACCCTGCTGGTGCCCTTGATCAGCGTGCTGATCCAGATGCTGGTGGCCAAGGGCATCATCGCCACACTCGGGCACATCGGGTTCATCCCGCTGTCCTCGTTCGCGGTGAACATCGTGGTGGCGCTGACCCTCGGTGCCGGGACCGACTACGGCATCTTCCTTTTGGGCCGCTACCAGGAAGCCAGGCAGGCCGGCGAAAGCCGGGAGCAGGCCTACTACACCGCGTATCGCAGCGTTGCCCCCGTCATCATCGGTTCCGGATTGACCATCGCCGGTGCCTGCTACTGCCTGAGCCTCGCGCGACTGGACTATTTCCACACCATGGGTCCGGCGGTGGCGATCAGCATGCTGTTCACCATCGCGTCGGCCCTCACGCTGGCACCGGCGATACTCACGTTGGGCAGTCTTTTCGGCCTGTTCGATCCCAGGCGGGCGGCCAGATCCCGGCTGTACCGGCGGATCGGAACGAGTGTGGTGCGCTGGCCCAAACCCATCTTCGTGGCCAGTTGCGCCGTCGTCATGGTGGGGGCGATCTTTGTGCCGACCTACCGGGTCAGCTACGACGACCGCGCGTATCAACCGTCCACTGCTTCAGCCAACCTCGGCTTCGCCGCCTCGGACCGGCATTTCTCGGAAAGCAAGCTGTTCAGCGAGATGCTGATGATCGAGTCCGACCATGACATGCGGAACTCCGCCGACTTCATCTCCTTGGACCGGGTCGCCAAGAGCCTCATCCGGCTGCCCGGGGTCGCCATKGTGCAGAGCATCACCCGGCCGCTGGGCCGGCCGCTTGAGCACGCCACGATCCCTTACCTGTTCACCACCCAGGGCAGCGGCAGCGGCCAGCAGTTGCCGTTCAACGAACAGCAGAACGAGAACACCGACAAACAGGCCGCGATCCAGACCCGGTCGATCGAGGTACTGGCACAGGTGCTGGACCTCACCCAGAAGATGTCCGACGAACTGCATTCGACCGTGCTCACGCTGGAGAACGTGGAACAGGTCACCGCGGACATGAACCAGGGCATTGCGAACCTCGACGATTTCCTTCGGCCACTGCGCAACTACTTCTACTGGGAGCCGCACTGTTTCGACATTCCGGCGTGCTGGGCGATGCGATCACTGTTCGACGCGCTCGACGGTATCGACAGCCTCGAGACCGAGATCACCAATGCCGTTGCCTCACTGGAGGCCGTGGACAAACTGCTGCCGCAGTTGATCGCACAACTGGAGCGGATGATGGAGGACACCCGGGCCCTGCAGGTCGTCATCACCAACTCCTACGGCCCGGCGCATCTACAGTCCACCCAGACCGATCAGACCTTCGGCGACCTGATCAATGTCGGCAACGATTTCGACCGATCCCGAAGCGATGACTTCTTTTACATTCCTCGCGAGGCGTTCGACAACGAAGACGTCAAAACCGGTATGCAGTTGATGATGTCGCCGGACGGGCAGGCCGCCCGATTCATCATCACCCACGAAGGCAACGCCATGGGCCCGGAGGGCATCGAGCACGTCGAGGCGTTCCCCGAAGCGGTGAAAGCCGCGCTCAAGGAGACGTCCCTCGCCGGAGCGAAGATCTATATCGGCGGGGCGGGCTCGAACAACAAGGACATCAAGCAGTACGCCACCTCCGATCTGCTCATCGTGGCGATCGCAGCGTTCGTGTTGATCTTCCTGATCATGCTGTACCTGACCCGGAGTCTCATCGCGGCGTTGGTGATTCCCGGAACGGTGGCGTTCTCCTACGCGGGGGCGTTCGGTCTCTCGGTGCTGTTCTGGCAGCATCTGGTCGGCCTGTCGTTGCACTGGCTGGTCCTGCCGCTGACGTTCATCATCCTGGTGGCGGTGGGTTCGGACTACAACCTGCTGCTGATCTCCCGGGTCAAGGAGGAAACGGGTGCCGGCTTGAACACCGGACTCATCCGCGCGCTGGGCAGCACCGGCGGCGTGGTCACGTCGGCGGGACTGGTGTTCGCGTTCACGATGCTGGCGATGCTTGTGGGTGATCTCCGGACCATCGGTCAGCTCGGTTCCACCGTCTGCATCGGACTGCTGCTGGACACCTTGATCGTGCGGTCGTTCATCGTGCCG
This sequence comes from Mycobacterium sp. P4_H6, assembly GCF_056400845.1. Lineage (NCBI taxonomy): Bacteria > Bacillati > Actinomycetota > Actinomycetes > Mycobacteriales > Mycobacteriaceae > Mycobacterium > Mycobacterium sp. P4_H6. The sequence goes on from NZ_JBFUKN010000029.1 coordinate 5,836, forward strand.
TGCACGATGCGTCTGCTCGGGCCGTGGTTTTGGTGGCCGACCTTCATCCGTCAACGCCCGCTGCGTCAGCGGAAGGCGGCCTGACATGACGATGTCGAGCCTCTTCGGGATACTCGCGATCGCGTCCTTCGCACTCATCTGGGTGTTCGGCGCGGTCGCCCTCGTATTCACCCGGCAGATGATGGGGCGCAGGCATGTCCGGTCCGAACTGAGCATCGGCGCCCTCCCGGCCGCGCTGCGCAAGGTGCACGATCGGGACCCGTTGAGCAGCGACGAACTAGACCTTGCCCGCGAAGTACTCGCCGACCGCGGCAGTATGAAGGCATTGGCGGTGCCGGCCACGCTGTTCTGCCTCGGTTGCTTCTACGTATTCGGCAGCCTTGAGCAATTGCACGGCCACACCGCGTCGGAGCGGACCTTTCTCGGCGTCATCCCGATGATCACCTCCACCAACATGGCCATCCAGGTTCTGCGGAGTGCCCGCCTCAAGCGGCGGGTCACACCTGCGAGACACTCCCGTTCTCGACGCGCCACGTCCGGTCCAGCCGCACGTTCTGCAGCATCCGGCGATCGTGCGTGACCAGCAGCAGCGCACCGTCATAGCTCTCCAAAGCCTGCTCCAGCTGCTCGATGGCGGGCAGGTCCAGATGGTTGGTCGGTTCGTCGAGAACGAGCACGTTGACGCCGCGGGCCTGCAGCAGCGCCAGGCCGGCCCGGGTGCGTTCACCGGGTGACAGCTCCTGCGCGGCACGCTCCACATGGTCGGCGCCGAGCCCGAACTTGGCCAACAGGGTCCGCACCTCGGCGGTAGGCCAGTCCGGCACGTGCTGTTCGAAGCGATCGATCAACCGGCCCGGCCCGTCGAATTCCGCACGGGCCTGGTCGATCTCGCCGACGGCCACGTTGGCACCCAGACCTGCCCGGCCCTCGTCGGGTTGCGTGCGGCCCAGCAGCAGCCCCAGCAGCGTCGACTTGCCCGCGCCGTTGGGGCCGGTGATGCCGATCCGCTCGCCCGCGTCGACCTGAAGTGACACCGGACCCAGCACGAAATCGCCTTGGCGGACAACGGCGTTGTCGACCGTGGCCACCACCGAACTCGACCGCGGGGCCGACCCGATGGTGAACTGCAGCGTCCATTCCTTGCGGGGCTCCTCGACCTCGTCCAGGCGGGCGATGCGGCTCTCCATCTGACGCACCTTCTGCGCCTGCTTCTCGCTGGACTCGGTCTGCGCGCGGCGCCGGTTCTTGTCGTTGTCGGGGGCTTTGCGCATGGCGTTGCGCACACCTTGGCTGGACCATTCGCGTTGGGTGCGTGCGCGTGAGACCAGGTCGGCCTTCTTGTCGGCGAACTCCTCATACTGTTCGCGTTTGTGCCGGCGGTTGACGGCGCGCTCCTCCAGATAGCTTTCGTAGCCGCCGCCGAAGACGGTGGTGGTGTTCTGCGCCAGATCCAGTTCCAGGACGCGGGTCACGCTGCGCGCGAGAAATTCCCGGTCGTGGCTCACCAACACCACACCACCACGCAGCTCGCCGACGAAGCGCTCCAGGCGGGCCAGACCGTCCAGATCGAGATCGTTGGTCGGTTCGTCGAGCAGCACGATGTCGAAGCGGGACAACAAGAGTGCGGCCAGGCCGACCCGCGCCGCCTGTCCGCCCGACAGCGCGGTCATCGGCGTCGTATCCGGCCGCACAGCCCCGGCATCCAGCCCCAGGTCGGCGAGCACGGCGGGCAAGCGCTCCTCCAGGTCCGCCGCACCGGTGGCCAGCCAGTGATCCAGCGCCACCGAGTAGGCGTCCGCTGTGGCCCCGGAATCGGACAGGGCCTCGGCCGCGGTTTCCATCGCCGCTGTTGCCGCGGCGCACCCGGTGCGTCGGGCGATGTAGCCGGAGACGGTTTCTCCCGGGATCCGTTCGTGTTCCTGCGGGAGCCACCCGACGAAGGCGTCGGCCGGGGCGACGCTGACCGTGCCACCGAGCGGGTCGAGGTCACCGGCCAGAATGCGCAGCAGCGTGCTCTTGCCCGCCCCGTTGGCCCCGACGACGCCGACGACATCGCCGGGCGCCACGGTCAGGTCGACGTTCTCGAACAGTGTGCGATGGGCGTATCCGCCGGCCACATCTTTCGCGACAAGCGTTGCGGTCATGGGTCCAATCGTTGCACGGGCATCCGTTCACGCAGGCTGTCGTAGATCGGCGGGGATCTCAACAGCTCGGCGGCGAGTACGGCCGCGGCGGTCGCCGCCAGCATCGGCACCACCAGCGACATCGTGGCCGTCATCTCGATCACCAGCACAATGGCCGTCACGGGCGCCCGCACGACGGCACCGAAGAACGCCGCCATACCGACGATCGCCATCGCCACCACCAGCGACGGATTCTCCTGGGGCAACAGGGTGTTCAGGCCGCCGGCGAACAACACACCCCACAGCGCCCCGACGGCCAGCAGCGGCGCGAAAAGGCCGCCGGGCACCGCGGCCGCATAGGACAACGGTCCGGCCACCACCCGGACCAGTAGGTATCCCAGAGCCGGCGGCAACGCCAGGGCCCCGCCTCCGACGATCAGCTGGGTCAGCTCATCTCCGCCCCCGACGGCGCGCGGATCCACGAACGCGACCAACCCGATGACGGCACCGATGACGGCTGCCTTCGCGATCGCCGGGATCCGTGGTACCGCGGACACACCGTCGAGGAACCGCAGCACGAGCCGGCTGTAGAGCGCACCGAGACAGCCCGTGACCAGACCGAACACGACGAACACCGGGATCAAGACGCTCGACGGTGCCGCGACCGGATCCACCTGGAAGTCGGGCTGATCACCGAGGATCAACCGGGCGCAGGCCACGGCGGCGGCGGCCGAGAACAGGGTGGCGAGCACCGTGCGCAGGTGCACCGACTTGGTCGCCTCCTCCAGGGTGAACAGCGCACCGCCGATAGGCGCATTGAACGCCACCGCGAGGCCGGCACCACCCAGCGCTGTCTGCATCATCCGGACATCGCGGTCGTCCAGACCGCCGCGGCGGGCGGCATGGGCGCCGATCGCCGCGCCCATGTGGACCGTCGGGCCTTCCCGGCCGAGCACCAGACCCGAGCCGATGGCGAGTACCCCGCCGATGAACTTGGCCGGCACCAGCAGCAGGCTCGGCGGCCRGGCCGCGCCGCGGTAGACCGCCTCGACATGCTGGATACCGCTACCGGCCGCCAACGGCACCCAGCGGACCACGCCGGCCGCCAGCGTCGCCCCGATGGCGGTCGCGGCGATCGGCACCAGCCATCCCGGCCCCGGCAGGTCGTGGGCCCAGGTGACCAGGTCGACCCGCCAGTGGTCGGCGAGCTGCAGGCACCACCGGAACGCGCCGCCGACGAAACCGATCACCACCCCGGCCAGCACCGCGACCGTGCAGATCCAGACCAGACCCGACGTCGCGCGGGGGCGCCTCAACGGGCCACAGTCATGACCCGGCTGGTGCGCAGCGTGGCGGTGTCGAAACTGAGCGTGGTGTCCTCGGTCTCGCTTCCCTTGTCGGCGCACCGGTCCGCTCCGACGAAGACCACGACATTGACGCCCGGCCCCTGGGCACTGGGGAACATGAGCCCGTCGACGCGATCGGGGAACGCGTACCGGAAGTACTCGGTGAACACCTGGGTGGGGACGTAGTCGATGTGTTCGTGCCCGTCGAGTTCCACCGGCAGCGTGATGTCGTGGATGAACCGCTGGAGGAATCTGACGACGAAGTACTCCGTGTGGGAGCTCTCGTCGAAAATGCTGGGCGGCTCAGGAAGATCCGTGAGATCGATCAGTTGGAGTTCCCGGGTGGGGGTGAACTCGCCGGTGACGACGAACCGGTGGGCGGCGTGGGCGCCGGCCTCGGCGATCGCGGTGGCACGGTCGGTCGCACCGTAGAAGATGCTGATGCCCGCCGGGCTCATCCGGTTCGCCGCGGCGCATTCCGGCGGCGGCGGTCCCAGGTCGCCGGYGTGCCGCCACTGCGACGCCTCGCTCTCCGTGGTCGCCATCCGTGCCCGGAACAGTGGTGCCGGGCAGGGCGCGGGCCATACCGCGGGATGGTTCTCGCCGAGATCGGATACCGCCTGGAGTACCTGCAGCGCGGTCATGTCACCGGACCCCGTGGACCGGCTCGCGAAGAAGTAGCGCATCTCGTGTTTGACGATGTGCTTGAAAGCGTCCCAGCCGTAGGACAATTGGTCGATACCGTTGCTGTTCCTGCGGTCTCGCGCTACCCAGCCCGGTGCGCCGCCGAGCGCCTCGCTGATGTCATCGACCAGCTTTGGATGCGAAACCCCGGCCAGGCCCAGGATTTCGCGCGCGACCCGGCCGGCGGGGACCGCGGCGTCCGCGCCGGCGGACACCCGCTGGTAATGCGCGCCGACCCCCACCAGGAACGCCTCCATGAAGGCGGCCCAGCTGACGGCGATCGGAGCCGGACCGTTCGCGGCGCAGTAACTGCACGCCGGTTCGGTGGCGTGTGCCTTGATGCGCTGCTGCAGGACGATGTCCTCGACGTGCAGCGGGCAGACGGCCGGTGTCACTGCCAGCCGGCTAGTTCGTTGATCAACCGGCGCACGCTGCCGCTCAACGAACTCGGTACGTGATCGGGGTCCATCAGGTCATTCTCGGCCAGCGGGCCCGCTTCGTCGGCGACGACATCCGGGGTCATCGGCTCGACTGTTCTGCCGTGTCCGCGCAACGCCTCCACGGCCTTCAGGAAGGAGCCGTTGTCACGGACCGCGGCGTCGAAATCCGCGACGAGGACGTCGAGGTGCTCGCTGATCAGCTGCCTGCGGACGTTCGCGATCAGCTCCCGGACGCTGTCGGTGCTCGCCTCGACGGCGACATCGCATTCGCTGTCGAAGCCCATCGACCGATTGTTCAGGTTGGACGACCCGATGCGCAGCAGCCGGTCATCGATCACGATGACCTTCGAATGCACATAGATCGATGTCCCGTTCTCGGTCACCGGCCAGTAGATGCCCAACCGCCCGTGGTCGTCGGCGGCATAGAGCTCGTCGATCAGCAGGCTGCGGGCACTGTCCATCGACTGCTGTTCCAGCCGGCTCTCCGAGCGGCGCGGCAAGATGATGACGACCTCCGGGCCGTCGGGCTCCTGCAGACGCCGGATCAGTGCCTCGACCAGCGACCGGGCCGCGAGGTACTGGTTCTCCAGATAGATGGTGTGCCTGGCGGCATCGATCGCGGCGAGGTTCAACGCCTCGACCTCCCGCGCTTCGTCGTTCTCGGGCAGCGCCGGGATGGTGCGCGCAATGGCCACCTCGATATCACGCAGGGCCGGTGCCAGGCCGCGCGGCCAGCTGGTGTGCGCGACGTCGAGTTCCTCCAGGGTTTGGCCGGTCGCACCGTGCCATCGGTCCCGGGCCACTTCCGAAAGCGCGCGGGCGGCGGCGCCGTCCACCGCGACCGCGACCTCGTGCCGGGGACCGTAGTTGGGGCGGAGCGGCTCGTCGTCGCGGTGCTCCGAGGTGTCCCAGCGCCCGATGGTGAGATCGATACCGCCGCAGAACGCGACGTCGTCATCGACGACGATGATCTTCTGGTGATGGACGGCCCCGGTCGGGTGCGCTCCGTCCACCGCGAAGCGAATTCGCTTGCCGCTGACGCGATTCAGGAGGGAGACGGGGGTGATCCCGTACCAGACGTCGTCGAACACCGACAGCAGTCGCAGGTTCGATTTCAGGACGTGGATCTGGAGCCCGGCGCGCTTCCACAGCAGCCAGTAGAGGAATGCCCCCAACTGGTTCGGGCCGGGCATGGTGGGCTTGCCCGGCTCGAAGGTGGTTCCGGCGTCAAAATCCCAGCCGACGAGCAGGATACGTTTCTGGGCGCGCAGCATCGCGGCCTTGGTGTGCCGCAGGTAATCCGCGCCGTCGACGATGTAGGTGAACCGGTCCGCCGTGGCCAGCCGCCAGCAGGTCTGACCTGCCACGAGTATCGGTTGATCCGATGTCGCCATGCCACCCCCGCCCCCGAAGCTTGCGCGTACTGTCACTAAGTGACACAGTGGAGCTGTCACTAAGTGTCAGGAGGTCTTCACCATCGCCACCCAGGATATCCGCGGCGCGCGCAATCCGAAGCAGGCCGAGGCTCGTCTCGCCGTCTCCCGCCACGCGTGCGCGCTTTTCTGGGAGCGTGGGGTCGCCGCCACCAGCGGTGACGATATCGCCGCCGCTGCAGGGCTTTCCACCCGCACCATCTGGCGGTATTTCCGGAGCAAGGAAAGCTGCGTCGAACCGGTGCTGTTCCTGTCGGCGCAACGCTTCATCGCCCAGGCGCACCGGTGGCCGGCCGAGCTCTCGCTTGCCGAGCACATGGAGGCCGATATGGCCGAACATCCGCTCAGCGAACAGGAACTCGCCGACGAGATCAGCGCGCTGCGCATCGCGACCATGTCCGCGGAGGACCCGGCACTGCGGACGGCCTATCTGATGGTGCACGACGAGATGGAACGCGGCTTCGTACCCGTCGTGGCCCAGCGGCTGGGCCTACCCGACGGCGATCTCACCGCCCGGCTCTGCGCGGCCGCGGTGGTCGGCGCCTTCCGCGTCATCGACGAGGACGTGGGCCGGCGGGTGATCGTCGACAAGGAGAAGGTCAGCCAGCAGGAAGCCCTCGCGCTGATCGACCGGGCGGTCCGGGACGCGACCAACGGACGGTTCGGCGGGCCTACTTCCCCGCGTTGAGCGCCAGATCGATCGCGTACTGATTGACGAACGTGCCCGCTCCGGGCTCCCCGCGTCCGCAGGACCCGTCGGATTCACCGACGCGCTTGACCCACAGGAAGGCATCGACGTTCGGGTTGCCGGTGGCCGTCGTCGGCGGCACTCCCAATGCGCGGCCCTTCGGGTTGCACCAGGCCGTGTCGCTGTCGCTCTCGGGGCCGTTGCCGTTGCGCGAGGTGTCGATGACGTAGTGCGAGCCGCCCGTCATGCCGGAGATGGCGTCGCCGTAGCCCATCTGCTCTTCGGTGGTGTAGTAGTTCGTGGTGTTCAGGCTGAAACCCTGCGCCCGGGCGACGCCCACATCGTTGAGCATGGCGGCCATCTTGTCCGCGCTCACCCACCGCGAGTGCCCGGCGTCGATGTACACCGCGGCAGCCGGGTCACGGGTCAGGGTGTCGACGGCGTAGCGGATCAGGTCGAAGCGTTCGGCACGCTGGTCCGCCGTCAGACAGTCGGCCATCGCGAGCGCATCGGGTTCAAGGATGATCGCCGCCGGAGCCCCACCGAGGCCGGCCGAGATGGCGTCGATCCAGGCCCGGTACCCGTCGGCCGATCCGAAGCCACCGGCCGCGTAGCTGTAGCAGTCGCGATGCGGGAGCGCATAGATGGACAGCACGGGTGTGGCGCCGGCACCCTGGGCAGCGCCGACGAGCTTGCTCACGGTGCCGCCGACGGTGGACGCCGGGAAGGCCTGATCCAGCCAGTAGGCCTGCGGCGTGTTCGCGACGTAGTCGAGTTGTGGGCTCGGCGCGCTCTGCGCGGCCCGCATCGCCTTGGAGATCGGGTCGACGTAGAACGGCTTTCCGACCAGCGGATTGGCCTCGCTGGCCAGCTGGATCTGCGGGGCCTGGACCGGGGACAGCGCGGTGGCGACGACGGCCGCGACGGCGAGGAACGGGGCCAGCCACCGCACGGCGGTGCCAGCAGCGGAAGACTTCACTCTAGGAAAGTTAGTGCGGCTGATTGATCAGCGCCAATCGCCTAACGGCAGGTCAGCGCCCCGAAATGTGCTGGGCAAACGCCGTTCAGCCAGCCCGTCACCGACTCGGCGGCGGCCAGCAACACCTCAACCTTTGCGGCCCTGTCGAGCCAGGCGCAATTGCAGTCCGTCGATCACCACGTCGAGACTGAACTCGAAATCGTCGGCGGTGCCGGCGACCGACCGGCTGGCGATGATCTCCCCGAGCAACGCGAACTGGCCGGCCGGCGCCTCGTCGAGCACCCGGGTGACCTCGGAGGTGTGGTGGCTCCGGGACTGGTCGCCGCCGAGGAGGTCGCGCGCCGCGGTATAGGCGACACCGGACACCAGCGAGAGGATGTGTCCGCCCTCGGCCACGGTGAAGCCCGCGGCGGTCAGCGCCTCCAGCACGCGTTCGGCGAGGGTGAGGCTGTGCGCGCCGCGCAACTGGACGTGGGTGGCGGTGGCCTGCAGGTGAACGACGCCGCGGTGCAGGGCCTTGCCGTAGGCGCGCAGGACGTCGGTCCAGTCGGCGTCGGGCAGCACGAAGTCCCGCAGTTCGGCGTCGAAAAGGTCGGTGACGATGAGCTCGAGCAGCCCGCCTCGATCACCGACGTAGTAGTTCAGCGAGCTGCGGTCCACGCCGAGGGCGTCGGCGACGGCCTGCATGGTCAGGTCCTCCGGCGCGATGGCGCGCGCCGCTTCGACGATGCGGGCCCGGTCGATGCGCGGTGGCCGGCCGCGGCGGGCGCCTGTCGTCATTTCACGAACATAGCGGCTGGCACAGTGTTATTTTTCCACGACCGTGAAAAATGATCTCGAAAGAGGAGCTCCGGGCATGCGCGTCATCCAGTGGACCACCGGAAAAGTCGGAAAGCTCAGCCTGCGTGGGATTCTCGATGACCCCCGCCTCGAACTCGCCGGCGTGTACGCCTACTCCGACGAGAAGGCCGGCGCCGATGCCGGGCAACTGTGCGGCCGCCCGGACACCGGGGTGACGGCGACGACCGATATCGACGCGCTGATCGCGCTGCAGGCCGATGCCGTGCTCTACACGCCGTTCATGGCCGACGTCGACCATGTCGTGCGACTGCTGGAAAGCGGACTCAACGTCCTGAGCACCAACCTCTTCCTCAATGTGGGCGGCGTCCAGGGCGAGACCCGCGCCGCCCTTGCCGCGGCGTGCGAAAGCGGCGACAGCTCGCTGTACATCACCGGGATTCATCCGGGCTGGGCCAACTCGGTCACCACCGCATTGACCGCGGTGTGCCGCGACGTGCAGTCCATCACCATCGTCGAGGCGGCCGATGTCTCGGTGTACGAGTCGGTGGAGACCTGGGAAATGCTGGGCATCTCCAAACGCGAGGCCTCCCCCGATGTCATCGAGATCGCCAAGCTGGGAATGATCAGCTTCCGCGATTCGGTCGAACGGATGGGCGTGGCACTGGGTTTCGACGAGTTCGACAGCATCGATTTCGATATCGAGTTCGCCACCGCATCCGAGACCGTCGACCTCGGCTGGATGCGCATCGAGAAGGACACCATCGCCGCGCTGCGCGGAGGGTGGAGTGCGACGCTGGGCGGCAAGACCATCCTGCGCACCGCCGTCGTCTGGCACCTGACCAAGAAGCTGAACGCGGACTGGGACCTGGACGAGGACCACTACAACATCGTCATCCACGGCGAACCMGAAGTGCGCACCCGGATCCGGTTCGTGCCGCCCGAGACGTGGGGCAACCACGAGTGGGACACCATGACCGCGATGCCTGCGGTCAACGCCGTACTCGACATCGTCGCGGCGCCCGCCGGCATCCTCACCCTCAAGGATGTCGGACTCACCTGTGCGCCCGCGAAGGTGTGGCTCGACCGCTGACGGCTGCCCCGCTGCGATATCGGAATATGTTCGGGGACGTCACGTTTGGATGACGGTTCCGCGCCGGGCACATCGCCGGTTTAGCGGCTTTCTTGTACGCGCGAACCATTCGCGGCAGCCTCAGGCTGCTGAACCGTACCTTTACCCGCATCTGACCGTGCGCATTTTTACCACTCAGCAAATTACTTCCCTGAGCAAGGTTTGCCGTGGCAAACGGCCGCTCAGTGCACCCGGGCCGCTGTAGCGGGAAACCATGGCGACCCCGACGGTCTTTGCTGCGATGAGCTGATTCCGCGCGATCGCCGCTGCGAGGTCGGCTGCCGGACACCGCCCAGCAACCACCTTTCGGCGCCGTTCTGTGCCGAATCATGTCGTGCGGCAACATGGTTGACAGGCCTACATTGCCGTCATGCCCGTCCACCTGTTTCGCGCGCTCGCCGTGACCCTGTGCATACTGGCCGGGCAAATCGCCTCCCCGATGACCGCGCCGGCGGTCGGCGCTGCAGCGGCGCCGATCAACACCTCGCCGACCGCGCTCGGCATCGCCGAATCCAACCTGTACTTCCTGACCGTCGATGAGCTGACCACCGCCATGCAGGCCTTCGACGAGATGGGCGTGAAGCAGATACGGACCTTCCTGCCCTGGCGGGCCATGGAGCCTTCCAAGGGGACCTACAACTGGGTGATCGCCGACCGCATCCTGGATGCCGCCGCTGCCAGGGGCATCGCCGTCGTCGGCGCAGTGACCAGCACACCGACCTGGGCCTCTCGCAACGGATTCTGGTTGCCCAATGCGGCGCCGGACGATCCGAACACCTACGCCCAGTTCATGGTCCAGCTGGCCCAACGCTACGGCGCCGGCAGTGCGCAGCCACGCATCGCGGCATACGAGATCTGGAACGAGCCCAATGCCAACATCGGCTGGTCACCGCAACCGAATGTCGCCGGATACACCCAACTCCTCAAGCTGGCCTACACCGCCATCAAATCCGTCGAACCCACCGCCACGGTGGTGGGTGGTGTGCTGGGCGCCGGCCTGTCCTTCGGCACCTGGACCATCAACCCGGTCAACTATCTGACCCAGATGTACGCCGCAGGCGCCCAGGGCTACTTCGACGCACTGTCCTTTCACCCCTACAACTTCTCCAGTAGCTTCTCGGCGGGAGCGCCGTACGCCAATACGCCCTACCGGCAGTTGATGTCGTTGCGGTCCCTGATGGATTCGGCCGGTGACGCCGAGAAGAAGATCTGGACAACGGAATACGGGGTGCCGACCTCGGCTGTCAGCGGCGCCACCCAGGCCGCCTGGATCACCGACTTCGCCACCACCTGGTCGGGGCTGGACGGTGTGGGGCCGATGTTCATCTACTCGCTTGTCGACCGCCCCAACGAAACACCGTGGGGTGTGTTCGACCGCAACTGGGTGGCCAAGCCCGGCGTCGAGGCCATCCGGTCCTGGATCGCGGCCCAACAGAGTCAGATTCCGTAGCGCAGTTTGACGCTGCGATAACGGTCCAGCAGCTGCTGCGCGCGTTCGGTGGCATCCACGTCGGCCGTGTCGGGGGGCAGGATGTCGCGGATCTCCGACTGTTTGACCTGCTGGGTGCGAAAGGTTGCGGTGTTTCGGCTCAGCAAGTTCCGGTAGGTGAGGTTGCCATCCGAGAAGCCCTGGGTGTCCAGCCAGTTGTGTACTCCGGGATCGGCGTGGGCGATGACGAACCGCACGACATCATCGGCATCGACCACGGTGCGGGCCGGGGTGTAGCTCACCGGGCGGTACAGGAAATCCAGGCTTCCCCCGAACACCCCGCCCATGCCGAAGATCCAGAAACCGTCGTGATTGTCCATCTCGACGATGAGCGCCTCGTCAGGTTGCAGATGCCACACCATGTGCGCGGCCATCCGGCCCCGCTTCACATCTGCGTCGGTGTCGGCGACCTTTTCCGGGGGGAACCGATTCGGGTAGGCCGGATCGCACACTCCCCCGGAGTAGTTCCACGAGTGCTCCGGCCAGTCGCGCATCGCGCCGGCCAGGAAGTCCCCCGCCCAGCCCATCGCCTCCATCATCGATTCCGGGTCCGGCTGCGGCCGAGGATCCTGCATACCGATCCGCTCGATGGTCAGCGCCGTCGGCGTTTCGAACCAGGCGTCGAAAGCCTCACGAATGAACAGCTTTCGACTTCCCGTCGTGGTGGGCAGCCAGTTCTCGGCGCGTTCGGGGCCACCGATGAACAGCTCGAAATTACCCGCTCCGTCGGTGCTCAACTGATGACCGAAGATATTCGCCTCCGGTATGTCGCCGAAGGGTTCGTGCAGCGAGGGCCAGTCGGTTCCCGGAATGGTGTTCGGGCGGGGACCCTGCACGGTGATGTTGAGCCACCGCGCCGTGCCCCGTCTACCGGTGATCTTGTATTGGTGTCTCCCGTCGATCCAGGCCTGACGGTAGGTGAAATCGGCGACGTCACCGCCCAATTTCCTGGTCGGCGTGCACAACTGGTGGACCTGCGGGAAGGCGGTGTTCCGGGTTTCCAGCGCGAGGTCGAATGCCTGCCCGAGGTTCTGGGTCAGGAAGCGCATGGCGTCGGCCCGGTGCAGCGGCGTGCCGGGGTTGGCGTCCTTGAACACCAGTTCCCCGGCGTACTTGAGTCGGTCACAGAAGTGCCCCCACGCGTCACGCAGCGAATCGTCGGCCGGCCCGGCACCAAAGCCCATGTCACACTCCCAGTTCGGTGAGGATGGCCGACACCCGGCGGGCGGCCCGCGCGGTGGCCCCCCGCGGGCCTTCCTCGTCGATCCGGGGTCCGACGAGTTCGATGTCGAAGACCCCCGCGTAGCCGGCGTCCAGAGCGTCACCGATGATGCGCTTCAACGGTATCGCGCCGTCACCCGGTACGGCCCGGCACGGCGCGCAGCGGTCACCGAGCACGTAGTCGCTGATCTGGATCAAGCCGGTGAGAGGCATCGCCCGCCGGATCAGTTCGCTCAGCCCGGCCTCGGCCCAGCAGGCATGCACGTCGACACACACCCCGACGCCGGCGGCCGAGGCGAGGGTGATCGTGTCTGCCAGGGTATGCGCGATGTGAATATCGGCGTTGAACGCCGATGCGTTCTCCACCAGCAGTCGCACACCCGCGGTGTCTGCTCGCGCCGTGCAGGGTGCGATGAGTTCGCAGAAGCGCTCGGCGGCCTGCTCCCAGCTCAGCGTTCCGCGCGCACCGGTCAGCAGATAGATGTCGGGGTTGCCGAGGTTCACGGCTACGTCGATGACATCGTTCAGGGCCTGGGTGGCCCGCCCGTCGTCGGATTCCAGATCCGGTTGCACCGCAAAGGGATGATTGATGCTGGCGATGCGCACCCCGGACTGCGCAGCCTCGTTGATGCCACCCTGCCGCATCAGGACGGGGGTGACCAGCGTGGCCTGCTGCACACCGATATCGCGGCAGTGCCCGAGAAAGGCCGTGGTGCTCTCGTTCAGGAATGCCACCTGATGCAGGCCGACCCGGGGATGCACGCTCAGCCCCGATTCTCCACCGCGACGCCGAAGCGCTCACGGAACGGCCCGAACTCCTCGTGCAGGGCGTCGAGGTTCTCCCCGATGTCGGTCAACAGGGTGGTCGAGTAGCGGAACTTCCCGTGTCGGTCACCTTTGTTGTGCGCCAAGTACTTCCGCATTGCGTTCTCCGCAGAGGATGTCAGCGTCCGGCCGCTGAAGCGGTAATAACGCCGGATCGTACCGATCGGGTCGGCGACGAAGTCCAGGTAGCGGACGTGCAGGATGCGCGGATCGTCGGTCAGCGGATTGGACATCGTGTTGGCGATGCTCGCTCGCGTCAGGTCCAGGTGCAGGGCGGCGGTGGCCTTGAGGTCGACCGGACCGGTGATGCCCTCCATGATGTCGGCCATCATCATGGTGCGTGACGCCGCCACCTGTACCGGGTCACGATGCAGCCACACGAGGGTGGCGTCGGGATAGGCGTCGAAGAACTCGCGCAGCCGGAACCCGTGAAATCCCTTGAGCACCCAGTATTTCTTAGGTCTGGCGAACTGACACTGCTGCAACATCATCCGGTGGATCCGGTACTGCGCCGCCGCATCGGTGGGCAGGCCCTGCACCACGATCGGCACCGGCACCCGCCACCACGCCGTCGGCGTCATCACCCGGAAATCGAAGGCCCAGGTGCGTTCGTCCTCGGGCAGACCGTCACCGAGCATGTCGTTGTAGGGGTGCGAATGCAGCCACTTCGGTAGCTGGGTGTTGATCTCGCGCCAGTCGGCATCGGCGCGCTCGCGGCGCGGATCATCCACTGCGGCAAGCCCTGGCGGGCCCGACGGGTACATGACCTCCCAGAACCGCAAAGCACGCGCGTCCGGGTCGACGGCCATCAGCGCGTGCATCAGGGTGGTGCCGGTGCGCGGTTCACCGGTCACGAACAGCGGCGCGACGATCGCCTCGTCGGCTATCGGGTGGCGCTGCCGGTCTTCGAAGAATTCGAGCCGCGAGGTGAGCAGGCCGCTGCACACCGCCGCCGCTGCGCGCTGCCCCTCGGCGTCCATACCGGCCGCGGCGAGATGGGCCACCGCGGTCGCGAACCGCCCGGGCAGCGTGTCATCGCCCCAATCGCTGAGCCCGGTGCGGGCTTGCGCGTCGGCCAGCAGGCCCTCGGCGTTCAGGTCAGCCATGCTGTGCACCCGCCAGTCGCAGTATCTCGTCTTCGGTCTCGCGCACCTTGTCGGCGGACCGGGCACTGAACCGCAACCCGGCCATGCTGCCGTATTCCATCAGTTTGAACACCCGCATGCCGGCATCGCAGAACCCTTTCACTCTGTGCGCCACCTGTTGCGGTGTTCCGCACGGGAAGATGTCGGTGATGGCCCGGGTGTCGACCTGCTCGCAGAACCTGATGATCTTGTCCCGGGAGAGTTGGACGGGATCGAAGTCCTGCACACCGCGCCAGCGCGGCCCCATCGGATGCTCATAACCGAAGCGGCGGAGATCTTCGGCGGTGATCAGCAGGACGATCGCCTTCACCAGTGGCGCTTTCAGCATCTCGGCGATCTCGTCGTCGTCGCCGATCAGGCAGATCTGGGTGACCGCGGGCGTGATGGCCGCCGGGTCGCGGCCGGCGCGCTCGGCGGCCTCGCGCACGATGCTGAGTTTCTGGTGGTAGTCCTCGGGCGTGTAGGCGCCGTTGGGCCACCATCCGTCGGCGTAGCGTCCGGTGATCCGCAGCATCCGGGGCCCGGCGGCACCGATCCAAATCGGCGGATGCTTCCCGTCGTAGGGCTCGGTGTCCAGCCGGGCGTGCTCCAGGTGGTGGAACTGCCCGTCGAAATCGATGGGTCCATCACTCTCCCAGAGCATTTTGATGACCTTGATGGCTTCTTCGAACCGGGCCACCGGTTTCTCGAAGTCGAAGCCGTACGGCACCGTGTTCTCCAGTTCGCCGGAGCCCAGTCCCAGCACGAACCGTCCCCGGGAGAGGTGATCGAGGGTGAGCGCCGACTGGGCCAGCATCGCCGGGTGCCTGCGCACGGTGTCGACCACCGTGGTGACGATGGGGGTGTTGCGGGTCAGTACCGCCGCGGCGGCCGCCACCGCCATGCCGTCGAGGTGGCGGTGCGGTGACGGTGAGGCGGTCGCGAGGTCGGTGAACTCCGGTGTCCAGATCGACTCGGGCCAGAAGCTCACCATGTGATCGGGGAGCCAGATCGAGTGGTAGCGGCCCGAGTCGTACTGCTCGAGCATGTCCAGCCCGAGCGGCAGCGTGGTGCGCAGAAAGGCGGCGGGCTGGACGTTCACGCGAGCATCTGTTCCAGTCCGGCGATGACGACGGCCAGGCTGAACTCGAACTGGTCCGTGCCGTCCTGATCGGCGCCGGTGGACTCGATGACCCGGCGCAGTATCGAGAAGTCCTTCGCGGCAGCGTGTTCCAGGGCATCGGCGATCTCGGGCACATTCGGGTGCACCCGGTTCTGGGCCGCCAGCACCGCGGCCCGCCCGGCGGCGTACGCCGTCTCGCTGATCTGGGTGAGGGCCCGGCCGGCCTGCACGGCGTCGAAGCCGGCGTCGACGAGCGCCTGCAGCAGGGTCTCGACGGGCGCCAGGGCCGTCAGGCCGGTTGCGGCGGGCAGGTGAAATGAGGCGGCCAGCACGCCGACCTTGAGATAGGCGTCGCGGATCGCCCCCGCGAAGGAACGGGCGACCACCCGCCAGTCGCCGTCGGCGGGCAGCTCGACCCGCCGCAGTTCCGATTCGAACACGTCCAGCGCGACGAGTTCACGCAGACCTTCACGGTCGCCCACGTGGTAGTTCAATGCCTTCGGGTCCACTCCGAGGACGCCGGCCACCGCCTGCATGGTCAGCTCCTCAGGCGGCAGATCGCGTGCGGCGGAGACGATCCGCTCCCGGCTGATCTGCCTGGGTCGGCCGCGCCGCCGACTCACTGATCCCGTCATGTGTCCCAGTCTAGTATTTTTTCCCGTTCGGGAGTATGAATATCTCCGTGTCCACGCAGACAACGACGCAGCCCGGCATCTGCCGGATCTGCTCAGCGCATTGCGGGGTGCTGGCCACGGTCACCGCCGGCAGGCTGACGAAGGTGACCGGCGATCCGGACAACCCCATGTTCAAGGGCTATACGTGTGCCAAGGGACGCGCACTGCCCGATATCCACAACAACCCGAGCCGGCTCCTGCACAGCCAAAAGCGGCAGCCCGATGGCAGCCATCGGCCGATCGATGCCGAACTCGCGATGGACGAGATCGCCGCCCGGTTACAGCAGCTGATCGACGCGCACGGGCCGCGTTCGGTGGCGCTGTACCTGGGCACCAACGGTCTGCCCTACCCGGCATCGGCATTGATGGCCAACGCCTTCATCCGCGGTATCGAGTCCCCGATGTTCTTCACCGCCAACACCATCGACCAGCCCGGCAAGCAGATCGCCCTCGCCGCGCACGGCCACTGGCTCGGCGGCGACGTCGATTTCCACGAGGCCGACAGCTGGTTGCTCATCGGCACCAACCCGCTGGTCTCCAAAGCCATCGGCATCCCCGGCCAGAACCCCGGGCAGGGGCTGCGCAGCGCGCTGGCCCGTGGCATGCAGCTGATCGTCATCGACCCGCGCCGTTCCCAGACCGCGGCGCGCGCGGCCATTCACCTGCAGCCGCGTCCCGGCGAGGACGTGACCATCGTCGCGGGCATCATCAACTACGTCATCTCCGAGGGGCTCTGCGACACCGCGTTCCTGACCGAGAACGCCACCGGGTTCGAGGACCTGGCTGCGGCGGTATCGGGTTTCACACCGGAGTACGTGGCCCAGCGTGCCGACATCCCGGTGGAGCAATTCATCGCCGCCGCAACCACGTTCGCGAGCCACGGCGCACGGCGTGGCATGGTCAACGCCGGTACCGGTGCGAACTTCGCCGCACACGGCAGCCTGCTCGAATACCTCTGCCTGTGTCTCACCACGATCTGCGGGCGGTGGCAGCGGGCCGGCGAACGGGTGACCCGGCCCAACACCTTGATGCCCGCGTTCACCGCCAAAGCCCAGCCGCACCCACCGTACGAGGGCTGGGGATACGGCGAGCGGCTGCGGGTCCGGGGGCTGACCGACACGGTGGCCGGCATGCCGACCGCGGCACTGGCCGACGAGATCCTGCTGGAGGGCGAAGGTCAGGTGAAGGCGCTGATCTGCATCGGGGGCAATCCGATGGCGGCCTGGCCGGATCAGCGAAAGACGCTGCGCGCACTGGAAAACCTGGATCTGCTGGTCACTCTCGACACCGAGATGTCGCTCACTTCGCGGCTGGCCGACTACGTCATCGCGCCCATGATGCAGATGGAAACGCCCGCCATGACGATGGGCAGCGAGCTCATCAAGTACTACACCAGCGGCACCGGGATCCCGGCGGCGTACGGACAGTACGTGCCACGGATCGTCGAGCCACCCCACGGATCGGATCTGACCGAGGAGTGGCAGTTTTTCCTCGGCCTCACCAAGCGCATGCAGCTCGACCTGTGGTTCGTGAACTTCTTCGGCGGTGGTGGCGGACGCTTCATGGAATCACCGCCCGTCGTGATCAACATGAATGCCGAAACCTCGCTGACCACCGAGGAACTGTTCGCTCAGATGTGCTCGACCTCGCGCATCCCCTTCGACGAGGTCGCCGGCCATCCGCACGGCAAGATCTTCGACGTCAACGAGGTGGTCGCCGAACGCGACGCCGACTGCGAAGCGCGCCTGGATGTCGGCAACGCCGTCCTGCTCGGCGAGCTCGCCGACGTCGTGACCGAGGATTTCGCCGCCACGCAGGACACCGCCGAGTATCCGTTGCGGCTGATCCCGCGCCGGCACGGGAGTTTCATGAACTCCTCGGGCACCAACCTGGCCGCGCTGAACCGCGGCAAGCCCTACAACCCGGCCTACATGCATCCCGAGGCCATCGCCGCGCTGGGCCTGCGATCCGGTGATCTGGTCACCGTGACCTCCCCGCACGACAGCATCCCCAGCGTGGTCGAGGCCGATGACAGCCTGCGCCGCGACGTGATCGCCATGCATCACGCATTCGGTGGATTACCGAGCGAAGATGGCGAAGTCCGTTCGCGCGGAAGCAATGTCGGCCGTCTGGTGCCGACCGATACCGAGTACGACCCCATCACCGGGCTTCCGCGGCAGGGGAACATCCCGGTGCGGGTGACCGCAAGCGTCGGCTGACTCAGGCCGCGACCGAGGCACCGCAGATGCCGCACGCCTCGAACTGCCGGCGCTTCCACCGCGCGATCGGGACGAAGAACAATGTGAACTGGTTGAACTGCCGAAGGCGCATCCACTGGGTGGTGTTGTGACAGCGCGGGCAGGTCCGCGTCTCGCCGGGACCGAGAGGCTTCTGCTTGGTGCCGAAGCCGAACAGGAAGAACATGGCACCAGCGTAGAGAAGTGCGACGTACCCAGCTTCAGCCTTCCGGCGCTCACCCCTGCGAGACGGAAGCCACGTACGTGGGACGACGCTTTTCCGCGCACAGTTTCAGTCCTCGGCCCTGGTACCTCGTGACACTGAAACCACGTACATCCGCGGCCTCAGGTAGCAGGTGCGGTGAGCATCGTGATGCGTCGCTGGACCTCGTCGAGAAGTTCAGGGATCGACGGGAACTCGTCGGGGTGAATGGGATCGCCGAACAGCACGTGCACGGTGTGCCCCAGGACCGGGAACCGGCGATCCAACGGCAGCACCTTGTTCGCGTTGACGAGACGGACCGGGATGATCGGCACACCGGTCCGCTTGGACAGCACTGCGACACCCGGTCGGTACGGCGCGGTCTCGCCCGGCTTCACGCACTTCTGTTCGGGGAAGATCCCGACCAGGGCCCCGTCTTCCAAGGCGTTCGTGGCACTTTCCATAGCCTGCTTACCGGATTCCGAGTCGCCCCGGACCACCGGTATCTGCCCCAGCACCTCGACCAGCCATCGGGTGAGCGGTGATTTCCACAGCTCCGCCATCGCCATGGCGATCGCCTCCCGGCGCAGCGCCCCGAGGATGAAGAAGACGTCGACCATCGAGGTGTGATTGGCGGCCAGGATCACCGCACCCTTGTCGGGCACGACGTCGGCGTTCACGATCTCGGTTCTGATGATGCGGGTGAAACCCAGCGTCCAGAGCAGCAGCCGAATGGTCCAGGTCAGCAACCACGCGCGCTTACCGAGTCCTCGTGAGCGTGGACGTCTCAGTCGCATTGCTCCATCGTCGCATCCGGCTGCGGGATGAAGATCGCGATGACGGTACACAGCACGGCGGCACCGAGCCCGAACATGAACGCCGACTGGAATCCGTCCGTGCTGGGCACGGGTGTGCCGCCGACGTCCACGGTGTAACGGGCCAGCACCGCGGCGATGACGGCCGCCGCCGTGGCGGTTCCGAGTGACCGCATCAGGGTGTTGAGTCCGTTGGCCGCACCGGTCTCCGACGCGGGCACGGCACGCATGATCAGCGTCGGCATGGCCGCGTAGCCGAGCCCGATACCGATGCCGATCAAGATATTGATGATCAGGATGTGACCGGCGTGCAGCTCGGAGAACAGCGCCACGAGGTAACCCGTGCCCATGATGGCCGCCCCGGCGACCAGCAGCGGTTTGGGTCCCCAGAGCCGTCCGAGACGTCCGGCAATCGGCGACATGACCAGCATCGCCAGCCCGGCGGGCATCAGGAACAGGCTGGCCTGCAGCAGCGGCATGCCCAATCCGCCTGCTGCTTTGGGAAGTTCGAGGAGCTGCGGGAAGGCGATCTGCGAGGAGAACAGTGCGAACCCCATGGCGATCGAGGCCAGGTTGGTGAGCAGCACCGGACCGCGGGCGCTCACCCTCAGGTCGACCAGCGGCTCATGGATGCGCAGTTCCAGCCATCCCCACACCAACAGCACGACCACGCCGCCGACCAGGAATCCCACTGTTCGCGACGACGTCCAGCCCCAGTCGTTGCCCCGGGAGACGGCCAGGAGCACACCTGACAGACCGATCGCGAGGCCGATGATGCCGATGACGTCCACCCGGCCCCCGACGCGCAACCTGCTCTCCGGCACGAACATGGCCATCAGCACGAAAGCGGTGCCGCCCAGGCACGCGGCGACCCAGAACAGGGCATGCCAGTCGAAGTGTTCGGTGACGAAGGCGCTGATCGGCAGGCCGAGCGCACCGCCGACCCCCAGCGTCGCGCTGACCAGCGCGATGGCCGAGCCGAGCCGATCGGCCGGAAGAGTGTCGCGCAGGATCGCGATACCCAGCGGGATGACACCCATGCCCATTCCCTGCAGGCCGCGTCCGACGATCAGCGGGGCCACCGTGGGCGACAGCGCCGCGACCACCGATCCGAGCATCAGGACACCGAGCAGGGTCAGGGCGACCCGGCGCTTGCCGTACATGTCGCCCAATTTTCCGGAGATCGGCGTGCAGATCGCCGCGACCAGCAAGGTGATCGTGATGACCCACGACGTGTCGCTGCTCGATGCGTTCAACAGCATCGGCAGCTCGCCCTGGATGGGGATGAGGATGGTCTGGGTGAACGCCGCACACATGCCGGCGAAGGCCAGGACCGACACCACTGCGCCGGTGCGAACGGGGCGCGCGGGGGCGCCCGGTTGCGGGTCGACCGCGGTCGGGGTGTCGACTGTCATCAACCCACCTTTCGTCTGACTACCGGGACCACCGTACCGGTCCGTGAGACTGGGTATCAAGTTGAAGTCGAAGTATCGTTTCTGACATCCAGAGTCAATTTCGGCTACCCTGGGCCGATGACCGCAGGAGTGCGCGAGCGTGCACGACTCGCATTACGCACCGAGATCGCCCAGGCGATCAGCATCGTGTTCGCCGAACGGGGCTTCGACGAGGTGACCGTCGAGGAGGCGGCGAGCGAGGTCGGTATCTCCCGCGCGACGTTCTTCCGCTATTTCGGCTCCAAGGAGGACGCGGTCCTGGCCGCGATCGAAGCGTCGTCCATCGATTACGCCGCACACCTCGAGACGCTGCCCGCCGTCGATGGCGAGAATCCGTGGCAACTGCTGCACCGCGCCTTCACGCACGCCCTGTCCCAGCGGGACGAACACTCCGAGCTGGAACGCTCCCGGGTCCGGATGATCAACGCGACCGTCTCGCTGCGCACCCGGATGGCGCAACGCCGTTTCGCTCATGAAGACGCCCTCACCCCGGTCCTTGCCGCGCGGATCGGCAGCCCCGACGCTGCCCGCACCATCGCTGTCACGGCGTTCGCGGCGTTGGACCTCGCCTGGCGACGCTGGGCCGCCGGCGATGCGGCGACCATCTCGGCATCGCTGGACCATGTCTTCGCACAGCTGTTGTCCGCGAACTCCATTGCCGTTCGGGATCTTTGATTTCCGCTACATGCGCAGATAGGTCAGCACCGCGAGCACCCGCCGATGCTGAGCGCCGTCGGGCGGCAGCCCGAGTTTGGTGAAGATGTTGCTGATGTGCTTTTCCACCGCACCGTCGGACACCACGAGTGCGCGCGCGATGTTCGTGTTGGAACGCCCCTCCGCCATCAATGCCAGTACCTCCTGCTCGCGTAATGTCAGCTGCCGCAAGGGATCATCGCGGCGGCGGCGTACCAGCAGTTGGGCCACCACGTCCGGGTCGAGCACCGTGCCGCCCGACGCGACGCGTTGCACGGCGTCGAGGAAGTCGGCGACCGCGGCGACCCGGTCCTTGAGTAGGTAGCCGATCGCCCCGGCACCGTCGGCCAGCAGATCGTCGGCGTAGGACACCTCGACGTACTGGGACAGCACCAGGATCGGCGACCGCGGCACCAGGTGACGGGCTTCGACCGCGGCACGCAGCCCCTCGTCGGTATGCGAGGGCGGCATCCGGACGTCGACCACCGAGACATCCGGGCGGTGCGCGGCCACGGCCTGTACCAGYGACGGCCCGTCACCGACAGCGGCGAGCACCTCATGGCCGTTCTCGGTGAGCAGCCGAATGAGGCCTTCGCGCAACAGGACCGAATCGTCGGCCACGATGACCTTCATACCGGGAGCTCCACCCTGATCGTCGTCGGTCCACCGTTGGGGCTGGTCACCGTGAGGGTGCCGCCGCCGGCACGGATGCGGTCGGCCAGCCCGGACAACCCATGACCCTTGGCGACATGCGCGCCACCGTTGCCATCGTCCACGATCTCCACACCGACCAGAAGGGGGCCGGTCGCGACGGTGACCCAGCAGTGCATGGCACCGCTGTGCTTGGCGACATTGGTCAGCGCCTCGGCCACCGCGAAGTAGACGGTGGTCTCCACGGCGGGATCGAGGCGCCCCACCGGAGTGCCGAGCTCGGGGTCGACGGCCAGCTCGACCGGAACCGTGCACCGGATGGCCAGTGCAGCAAGCGCACTCGGCAAACCACGATCGGTGAGCACGGGCGGCGCGATACCGCGGGAGAGCGCGCGCAGCTCGTCGAGGGTCTCCTGGGTCTGGGCGATCGCCTCGTCGAGGGTGTCGCGCACCGGGCCCGGTTCGCTGCTCTGCCGGGCCCGGCCCAGATCCATCGCCAGTCGGATGAGGCGCTGCTGGGGGCCGTCGTGGATATCGCGTTCCAGCCGGCGCAGGGCATGGGCCTCGGCAGAGGCGGCGGCGGACTTCTGCTCCGTCAGTACGGTGATCGTCTGGCGCAGCTCCGCCACCCCGGTCAGCAGGATGCGCGCGAACCCGGCCTCCAGCAACGCGCAGGCACGCACGATCAGCGGAAGGGTGATCAGGCAGAGCAACCCGACGGCGGTCTGAAATCCGATGCGCGCCAACGTGCTGTCACCGAGGCCGACCAACTGGGCCAGCGACGTGTTGTCCGGCCCCCGCGGGACCGCCCAGTCCCAGGCAATGGTCAGCGTGCCCGCGACCGCGACCGCCCACCAGGTGATGACGATGACGAAGGTCGCCACCGCGATCGGGAATCTGGCGAGCGCGTGGGTGAGATCCAGCCAGGACTGCCCGTCACCGAGCGGGGTGATCAGGCGCCTCCACCAGCGGGCATCCGGTGCGGCCTTGCGGTACGCCGGTCGCGTGCGGGGTTGTCTCAGCACCGCGGGATAGCGGAACCGTTCGATATCGGCGAACGCCCGCGCGATGAAGACCGAACCGACGAGGACCGGCACCCCCAGAAGGACGACGAGCAGGCCGATGCCCGCCGACAGCCCGGTGATGATGACGCTGAAACTCACCACGGCAAGCGGGAATCCGAACAGGACATAGCCGGTATCGACGCCGAGTTGGCGCAACATGCCGGGGCGCTCCGTGGTGGTCACGCGTTCGACGGTAGACATCCGACGCATCCACCCCCATCCCGCGCGCCTGCGTGTTCAGGGTAGGGCTGTCCCCACCCACCCCTCACAGCGCGAGCGTCGCCGTCACAGCGGCCTGTACGCCCTGCCCGGCGGCGATGATCGGCTCGACCGAACGCAGGGTGCGGCACAGGACGAAGGCGCCCTCCAGGGCGGTCAGGGTGATCAGCGCCAACCGCCGACTCTGTTCGTCGGTGATGTCGAGCCGCCCGAACCACTCGGCGATCCCGGACAGCCATCCTTCGAACACCGTCGCCGACTCCTGGCGGAGCAGCTCGTTCGTGCTGGCCACTTCCAGCGCGATGGTCTCGATGGAGCACGCCTCGCCGTAGTCCTGTGACTCCATCAGCCTGCCGGCGTTCTCGAACATCGCCGGGATGCCGGTCGCGGGATCGGTGTGCGCGAGCTGCGCACCGACGAACTCGCCGTACCGGATGCCCTCGCAGCGGATGACCGCGGCGGTGATCGCTTCCTTGCCCCCGGGGAAGTGGTGGTAGATCGACCCGAAGGGCGCCCGCGCAGCCCCGGAGATCTGTTTGAGGCCGGTGGCCGCCATCCCCTGACGCCGGTAGAGCTCCGCCGTCGCCTCCAGGATGCGCTCGCGGGTGCCGGGGTCCGCCATCGCCATTCCTCCTTGCGCAGTGTGTGGCTGCAGCATATCGTGGCCCCAAATAGAATGATCTATCTAGGAGGTCGGATGCCCATCGTCGACGTACCTTCGGGCCGCATCGCCTACGAGGACACCGGGGGTGACGGGCCCGTTCTGGTCTTCGGCCACGGCCTACTGATGGATGGAAGACAGTGGCGCAAGGTCATTCCGCACCTGCCCGAATACCGGTGCATCACACCGACGCTGCCCATGGGGGCGCAGAAGGAGCCGATGCACCCGGACGCCGACCTGACCGAACAGGGTGTGGCGGGCATTCTCGCCGACTTCCTCGACGCCCTCGATCTGGAGAACGTGACGCTGGTCCTCAACGACTGGGGCGGCGGACAGTTCATGATCTCCGACGGTCGGGACAAGCGGCTGGGCCGGCTGGTACTGGCATCGTGCACGGCGTTCGACAACTACCCGCCCAAACCGGCGCGCCCGGCCGCGCTGCTGTGCGGCCTGCCCGGTGGCGGGTGGGTGATCTCCAAATTGCTGGGCACCACGTTCTTTCGGCACAGCAACCGCGCCTATGGCGCGCTGACCAAGCGAGGGCTGCCCGATGAACTGTTCGACGACTGGTTCGCGCCCGTCGTCGAGAACCCGGCGGTGCGTCGTGACCTGGTCAAGTTCGCCACCGGCGCACCCTCACGGCGCAGGCTGCTCGACCTGTCGGAGCAGATGCGGACCTTCACCCGGCCGGTCCTGGTGCTCTGGGCGCGGGAGGACCAGATGATGCCGCTGGCGCACGCGGACCGGTTGGTCGAGCTGTATCCCAACGCCAGCAAGGAGATCGTCGAGGACTCCTGGACGCTGATCCCCGAGGATCAGCCGGTGATCATGGTGGAAGCGCTGCGGCACTTCGTGGGGTAGTTCCGCACCACCCGTTATTGGGATCGGTAGCGGGTGGGTGGTTGTGGACTTGCGTCATGACGAACACATCGCAGTCCCGCATCAAGCGCACCGCCGCTGCCGCACTCCTGGCCGGCGCCGGMGCACTCGCCGGCCTGGTCCTGACCCCGGCCACCGCCCACGCCGACCCCGGACGGGCCACCGGGCCGATCACCTGGTGTCCCGGCCAGTATCAAGGCTTCGCGGGCGGCTCGGGCCGCCCCAATTGGGACTGGAACGTCTGCCACACCTACTGGTGGGTGTACGGCGAGCCGGGCGGCAACGTGGCCGACGCTATCTGGGAAGGCGCCCTGCCGCCCGCACAGATTCCGTTGGAGAACCTGACGCGTCCGCCCTTCAACTGCGGACTGTTCTTCTGCCAGGATCCGGGCGGCCGCTACACCGTCGACCCGCGCATTCCGGCACCCTAGGTTCGCCGCCGTTTTTGCTGTACAGCCCAGCGCGTTAATCTGCTGTATCGGCCTCAGCCAACGAGCAGATAGAAGAGTTGAGCACAGTCATGACCGCAGCAGCAGAGACGTCCCTACTCGAAGACCGGGTCGGCCACTGGTATCAGATGGACGACACCTACCTCGTCGGGCGCGAGAAGATCCGTGAGTTCGCTCGCGCCGTTCAGGACAACCACCCCGCCCACTGGAAGGTTGCCGAAGCCCAGAAGCTCGGCTACCCGGGCCTGGTGGCGCCGCTGACCTTCACCTCGGGCCCGGCAATGGCGTGCAACCAGCGGATGTTCGAGGAGGTCGTGGTCGGCTACGACATGTACCTGCAGACCGAGGAGGTCTTCGAGCAGCACCGCCCGATCGTCGAGGGTGACGAGCTCACCATCGACGTCGAGTTGACGGCGGTGCGCAGGATCGCCGGCCGCGACCTGATCACGGTCACCAACACCTTCACCGATACCGCCGGGGAGGTGGTGCACACCCTGCACACCACCGTCGTGGGCATCGGCAGCGACGATGTCGACCCGGCCATCCGGCCGGCCGTGGCGAACGTGATGATGCACGGCATCAACATGCTCGGCACCGACAGCAACGGCGAGGGCTACCGCAAGACCGAACGGCCCGAAGGCACCCAGCGGATTGCCGAATCCGGTCATACGCCGACCTCGCCGTCGTTCGACGGACTGAGCGTCGGCGACGAGTTGCCGGTGCATCACACCCGGCTCTCCCGGGGCGACCTGGTGAACTACGCCGGCGTGGCCGGTGACGCCAACCCGCTGCACTGGGACGACAACGTCGCCAAGCTCGCCGGCCAGCCCGATGTGCTGGCCCACGGCATGCTCACCATGGGGCTGGGCGCCAGCTTCGGCACCTCCTGGACCGGTGATCCGGGTTCGGTCACCCGCTACGCGGTGCGGTTGTCGCAGCCTGCGACCGTGCCTGCCGACGGCGGAGCGGATATCGAGTACAGCGGCCGCATCAAGTCGCTGGATGCCGAGACCCGCTCCGGCGTCGTCATCGTCGGCGCAAAATCGCAAGGCCGAAAGATCTTCGGCCTTGCGACCTTGAACATCCGCTTCAGCTGACCCGCACAGTCACCACACCGACAGGGTCAGTGACCCGGGTGCGCTGCTCACACCGTCGGTGTCGGTGGCGACGATCAGGATGGTCCGGGTGGTCCAGCCGCCCTGGGTGGCAGTGAACGTGACCGCCTTCAATGCGTCCTCGTACTGCTGCTTGGTCGCGATGCCCGTCAGCGTGAGCGTCCGGGTCCCGGCGTCGTAGACCGCCGTGACCGGGTTGCCGGACAAGCCGGCAAAGATCAGGGTGTCCCCGGACTTGCCGAAGGTCGTGACACTCACGGTGACCTTCTGCAGATGGCTGGAATCGGCGTCGACGATGCTGACGGATGCGACCGGCTTCATCGGGGAGTCACCGATGGTGTACGACCGTCCGCCGATCGGCGTCACCAGCGGCACGTAGCGCGTCGGCGACGAAACACCCAGTGTCACAAAGCCGGGCGCGATATTAGCGATGCCGTGTTCGTCGGTCGCCGAGATCGAGAGTCCGCGCACCAGCGCCGCGCCCTGGGTCGCCGTGAACGTCACGGCCTTGAGCGCTTCCTCGTACTGGGCCAGCGTGCCTGCGCCGGTGAGCGTCAGGGTGAAATCTGCCGGGTTCCAGGTCGCGGTCACCGGGTTACCGGACGGCGCAACGTAATTCAGCACGTCACCGCTCTGGGCGAACGTCACGATCTTGACGGTCAACGTGGAGAGCTTGACCGAATCACCGTCGACGATATCGACCGCGGACACGACCTTCGCCGGGTTGCCACCGAGGGTGAACCCACCTCCGGCGATCRGGGTGACCAGYGGGGGCAGGGTCGGCGCGGCGCCCACACCGACGGTGACGAACCCCGGAGCGATGTTGTCCACACCGTCCTCGTCGGTGGCCGAAATGGACAACCCTCGCACCAGCAGCGCACCTCCGGTCGCCGAGAACGTGACCGCCTTGAGCGCCTCCTCGTACTGCGCGATCGTTCCCTCACCGGACAACGTCAACGTGCGCTCGGCCGCATTCCAGGTGCCGACGACCGGATTGCCGGACGGTGCAACATAGTCCAGCACATCACCGGCCTGTGCCAGCGTCGCGATCTTGACGGTCAGCTTGGAGAGCTTGCCCGAATCACCGTCGACGATGTCGACCGCGGACACGACCTTCGCCGGGTTGCCGCCGAGGGTGAACCCGCCACCGGCGATCGGGGTGACCAGCGGCGGAAGTTTCGTGGCGGGCCAGACACTCACCGTGACGAAGCCGGGCGCGATGTTGTCCACGTCCTCCTCGTCGGTGGCCGAGATGCTGATTCCGCGCACCAGCAGCGCGCCCTGGGTCGCCGAGAAGGTCACCGCCTTGATGGCTTCCTCATACTGCGCAAGCGTTCCCGAGCYCGACAGCGTCAGGGTCAGGGTGGCGGGATCCCAGGATCCGACGATGGGGCTGTCGACCGGAGCGTTGTAGGTCAGCACATCACCGACCTGAGCCAGCGTCGCGACCTTGATGACCACCCGCTTGAGCCCGATCGAGTCGCCGTCGACGATGTCGACCGTGGACACGATGTGGGCCGGTTCCTTGCCGATCGTGTAGCCACCACCGATGATCGGGGTGACCAGCGGCGGGTTCTGGTAGACCGGGTCGACGGTGACCGGGATGGTGACCGTCAGATTGTCGGCCTGGGCGATTCCCAGGAAGCGGGTGACGTTCTCGACCAGGGTCTGAATCTGGCCGAGGACGCCGGGCAGGTGCTCGCTGTCGTCGTGCACGACGATCTTGAAGCTGTCCACCAGCGGCTGGCCGGTGACGAGTGCCCACGGGGTGTAGACGAACTTCCCGCTGATGAGATCCCGGTATACCCAGCCCTTTTCGGGCTGGATGATCTCGTAGCTGAGGACGTCGCCGTTGGGATCGGTGGCGTTCAGGTCGATGTAGACCTGTCCGAGCGCGTTCTGCTCGTAGACGATCGGACCGGCGACGGGGGTCCTGTTGACGAAGGTGTGGCTGATCTGGCGGGCGACCCAGGCCATCATGGTGTTCACCAGCAGATCGAGCGGATTCGGTGTGGTTGCCGACTGGGTGCCCAGGGTGGCGCTGGCCGCGGTCATCTTCGGTGTCACGGCGCCGACGGTCGGCTTGGTGTCCTCGATTGCCGGGGCCTGCGGCACCTCGATCACCGGGGCCTCCGACGGTGCCTGCGCGGTGTCAGCCGCCACGGGGGTCACGGTCTCGGTCTCCAGGTCCGGCGAGGCCTGCAGCACTGCGGTGACGGCCTTCTGGACTTCCAGCGGCCTGTCGAGCGGGATGTGGGCTCGCGCTTTGCGTGTCGGCGCGGTGGCCGGCTCTTCGATGGGTTCGCTGAGCTCGGGATCCTCGGCCGGCTCTTCGGTGATCGCCGTGGCGCTCGGCTTCGTCGCCGTCTTGGGGGCGCGCTTGCGAGTGATGGTCGGACGCGAGTCCGATGAGTCATCCGCGGACGCGGACGGCTTATCGGAATCGGCTGCGTCCGAAGATGACGACGACTCGCTGCTCGCGCTGCTGCCGGTCTCGGTGTCGGCGTAGGCCGGCTGCGCGGTACTGGCGATCGCGAACCCGACGCCCAGCGAGACCGCCAGTGCACCGACGCGTCCGACGTTCAGCGCGTGGTTCGCCGGGTTCTTGCGTGCGTGGCGCACCGCGGCGGTGGACTCGGACTCGGCGAGAAGATCTTTGGCCAGCCACCACTGCCGGCCGTCCCGGGGAGCTCCGCTGCGCGCGACGCGATGACGGGCGGGGGCTGCACACATAGAGTTCTCTCCATCGTTCTGTCCGTGCCCCCGGATCTGTTCGGCGTGGACGGGCTCCCCTCCGTCCGCAGTGGTTTCCCGCTGTCGCCACCGAGACTGTAAAGGGAATTACGATCCCGGCGTAGCGATATTGGCCCACTTTGTTGAAAACGCAATATCATAGCTATGCACCTATGTGCCCTTGTCCGCACTTGAACGCGATTTTCGGCCGACAGAGCAAATAGACATTCGCGTTAAATATGTTTGTTGCCTGCACTGTACGCAGGCTTGCCAACACCTCATGCGGCACACCACTCCCAGCGGAACCAGCTCGACAGTCTGTGCACAAGCCGAGAATCTCCTGTTGGAATCTGGTTAGCTTTGCAGGTCAGGACCACCACCCCGGCGTCCTGCCAAGTGTCGGGCGCCTCCCCGACCATCGATCACAAAGGAGCCGATCAATGTCGCTCAACGTCCGTCGCACGGTCGCCGGAATCCTAGGGGCCGGCGCGTTCACCGGTGCGACGCTGTTCGCCGCCATTCCCACCGCTTTCGCCGAACCGCCGGCCAACTGCACCGCGGCCGACTTGGCCGGTGTGTCATCCGGTGTGTCCGCTTCCACCTCGGCCTACCTGTTCACCCACCCCGAGGTGAACACCTTCTTCACCGGCCTGCACGGCCTTCCGCACAACGAGATCGAAGCCAAGGTGAACGAGTACTTCGAGGCCAACCCGCAGATCGGCGCCGAGCTCAAGGGCATCCGGAAGCCGCTGCAGGACATCCGGATCCGGTGCGGTGACACCGACGGTGACGGCGACGTCGACATCCTCTGACAGCCGCGCCCATCAACCTCTTCGCTTCACCCACCCCATGAAAGGGACCCTTGTGATCAAGTCACGTTGGACCGCCGCCACACTGCTCGCTGCCGCGGGCGCCGCCGGCGCTATCGTCGCAGCGCCGCTGGCGTCGGCCGAACCCACCAACTGCACGAACGCCGGAAGCATCGTGTCCGGCAGCAGCACCGTGTGCCAGAGTCCGGGCAATGCCCAGATCACCAGCTCTCCGGGCCAGCTCGGCGAGAGCCAGTTCGGCATGTGGCCCTGGGGCTACGGCGGCTACGGCGGCATCGGCATCCTGTAGCCGACTGTCCGGTTCCGAGCCGCTGACACGACAAAGGGCGCCCACGAAAGTGGGCGCCCTCATGTCGTTTCGGTGGATCAGTTACGCACGGATGTGTCCACGTGCGGCACGTATACCCGGGGGACGAGCTGATCGCGCCAGGGGTAGTTGCTGTCATTGTCGTAGACGCCGTCGCCGTTGCCATAGCCGAGCACCGGGAAATCGAACGCGTTTGCGTCGGCCTGGGCCGGTCCGGCGAAGCCGATCACGGCCGCCGAGAACGCTCCTGCGACCAGTCCTGCCAATCCGAACTTCTTCATCGTTCTCGCCTCTTACCTTTATCCGCTTCTGTCGGGGGCAATCGCCCGGCGACATACGGTGTAACGGGTGCAGACGGGGTTTGATTCCGTCAGCCGTACGTGGCATCGAGGAAGCGGCCGCGCACCTCAGGCGAGGGGATGGGGCAGGTGTCGTACTTGCCGCCGACGTGATACCGGACAGCCGCGAACGCCGCGTACAGCCGGTCCCGGACGAATGCGGGTATCACCCGTGCCGCCGTCGCCAGCTTCCAGTAGCCGCCGAGGTAGTCGGCCACCTGCAGCAGCGCGGCGGACTCGGTACTGACCGTCTCCGCCGGCCCGCCGGGGTCGCGGACGAAGACCACCGAATCCAGGCCCGCCAGCCGCGGGTGGCGGGCGATGACGTCACGCGCGAAATCGCTGTCCAGCGCCGCGAAGTGGAGCGTGCCGTGGCGATCGAAGCGAAGGATGGTGCGTACGGCGCCGTTGCACACTCCGCACACACCGTCGTACAGCAATACCGGCGGGGTTGCGTCCATGCCACGAGTATTACCCGCCTGTCGGCATCCGCACACCGTCGAGAAGGATCGCCGCGGTGTTGTCCACCCATGCCGCGGTCAGACCGTCCGGACCGCGGACCAGGATGGCGGCCAGTGCCGAGCCGATGACCAGTTCCAGCAGCACGCCGGCGTCGAACCCGGGCTTCAGGTGTCCTCGCGCGGTCGCTTCGGACAGATAGGCGTCCAATCCGCTCCACCCGCGTCCCGCGAACCGATCCAGCAGGCGCTGGTTCAGTGACGGGTCGGAGGCGGCCTCGCCGATGAGGCCGGGCACGGCGACCCGGGCCAGCGGCGAGGTCAGCAGCGCCGCGGTCCGCGCCACGATATTGCGCAGATCCTCGTCCAGGCGCCCTGTGGACGCAACGATGGAGGTGTCCGCGTCGCGGAAGACCGCCTCGTGCACGAGATGGGCCTTACTCGGCCAGCGCCGGTACACCGCAGGCCGCGACGTGCCCGCGCGGTCAGCGATCGCCGCGACCGTCAGGTCCGCATAGCCGACTTCCGGAAGCAGTGCCGCGGCGGCATCGAGGACCGCGACATCGATGCGCGCGTCTCGTGGTCGTCCGTTCTCTGCCGTCATATACGTGACACATGTAACGTTACTGCGGTGCCTGATGCAATACCTGCCGTCGTCGACCTCGGCGATGTGGTGGACGACAGCTTCGGCGGGAAAGCGCTCGGCCTCGCTGAGCTGATCCGGCTCGGCGTGCCCGTGCCCACCGGCTTCGTCATCCCACACCCGTCGACCTCGGGCCTGACTGAGGCGGTCATAGCGCGATTCTCACGCATGCAGGCCGCGGGTTCGACGCCGGTGGCGGTGCGCTCTTCGGCCGCCGGCGAGGACGGTGCCGAGCAGTCCTATGCGGGCCAGTACGACACCGTGCTGGGCGTCGACTCCGTCGAGAGCCTCGCCGCGGCGGTCACCCGGTGCATCGGGTCGGTCTCCTCGGAACGCGCGTCGTCATACTCCGATTCACGAGCCCATATGCATCTGGTGGTCCAGCAGATGGTCGACGCCCGCGCAGCAGGCGTGGTCTTCACCGCAGACCCGACCTCGGGCCGGCGCGATCTGGTGGTGATCGACGCGGTGCACGGGCTCGGCGAGGCCCTCGTCGACGGTTCGACGTCCTCGGACCATCACGTGTTGACCCACACCGGGATCTCGGTGGCCGACGAGGTCGGAGCGCGACCTGCGCTCTCCGATGACGAGATCGCCCGGATCCGCGAAGGAGCGCTGCTGGCGGCCGGGCGCTGGGGCCATCCGCTGGATCTCGAGTGGGCCATCGACCAGGCGGGCGAATTGTGGTGGCTGCAGGCCCGGCCCATCACCACGCTGCCCGGCGACTTGAACGAGATGGACACACCCGTCACCGGCCCGGCGCATGTCTACACCCGCTGCAATATCGGCGAGATGATGCCCGGGGCCTTCTGCCCGCTCACCGCGTCGGTCAGCGGGCACGCCATCGATTACGCCATGCAGATGGTCCAGGTCGCGGGCGGGGTACAGGAACACTACGAGGACCGCTGGCCGCAGGTCGGCTACTTCTATGGCCACATGTTCCTCAACATGACCGAGGGCACCGCGCTGAGCTCGGGCATCCTTGGCAACTCCCGCGAGCAATTCTCCATGTCGATCTGCGGCCGCGTAATCGACGAACTGGAAGCCGGTACGCCAAAACCGTTCGCGCGCAGGTTGATCAACACCATCCGGTTGAGTGCGTTCGCGCTGAGCGCGGGGCCGGCCATCAAGCGCATGCCCGCCACGATCGCGCAATTCCCGGAGTTCACCAGCCGCGATCCGCAGGTCGTCCTGGCACAGCTGGAGACCGGCGTCGAGATCTACCGCGACGTCACCCTCACCCACGTCCGGTCCTCGTCACGTTCCGCGGTCGCAGCGAATGTGCTGGAAAGCCATCTCATTCGGCAGGCTGTCAAGCGCGGCGACACCGAGACCGAGGGCAGTGCCGAAGCGATCCGGCTGATGACCGGCGCCGGCGTCGAAAGCGCGCTCATGGTCGAACAACTCAACGCGGTGGTGCGCACACTGCGCGACGACCGCGCCGCTGCCGCACAGTTCCTGGCATCCTCGCCCGCCGAAGCTGTCGCAGGGCTGCGCAGTGCAAGCAACCCCGGCGGCGTCGCGCTGCGGCAGTTCCTGGACGGCCACGGTCACCGCGGCTATCGCGAACTGTGCATGCGCGATCCGTCCTGGGCCGACGATCCCGCGGGACTCGGTGCGATGATGCAGGTGATGCTGCGTGCACCGGCGCAGGAGGTCACCGCCGCGGCCGAACAGACCGCGCCACAGTCGCGTTCACTACGTACGCTCGCCCGCCTGGCCCAGGGCGGAGCGCGCGGCCGCGAAGAGACCAAGTCCCGAATGGCGCTGGTGGCGCACCTGCTCAAGCGCGGCTACCGGCATCTCGGCGAGGTGCTGCGCGAGGCCGGCCGTCTCCCGGATGCCGATCTGGTGTTCTTCTTCGATCGCCACGAGCTGCCCGATCTGGTGAGAGGTGGCGATCCGGCGGAACCGGTGGCACGCGCGGTGAGACGCCGCGAGGCGCTGGCGTTTCAGGCCGCGCTGGAGTTCGATGACGTCTCGGTCGGACGGCCGACACCGGTGGTCCGGACCGCTGCCGCCTCGTCCGATGGGGAGATCGTGGGACGCCCGGCCGGTCGCGGATCGGTCGAAGGTATTGTCCGCGTGGCACATTCAGTCGACGAGGCGCGGCACCTGCAGCCCGGGGAGATCCTGGTGGCCCCGGTGACCGATGTCGGATGGACGCCGTATTTCGCCGTCATCTCCGCGTTGGTCACCGATATCGGCAGCTCGGTCTCACACGGTGCGGTGGTGGCGCGGGAGTACGGATTACCGTGCGTGGTCAATACATTGGTGGCCAGCCGCGTGCTGCGCACCGGCGACCGGGTACGCGTCGACGGCGATCGCGGGCTGGTCGTGCTGCTGGATCAGCAGCCCTCGCCGGTCGCCGCCGCGGCCGACTCGATCACATCGGACACCTCACCGCGACGTTCCCAGGCGGCTCGCTGACGCACGGCGCCGTTGCCCTGCTCGTAGATACGGGCCAGCTCGTCGGTGACGAAGTCGAAGTCGCCGACCGTGCGCAGCGCCGGGCTGACCCGGTCGACGAGGGCGCGCACGACGTCGATGGCCGGTGCGGTCCCGGGGCCGCTGCCGAAGGGGTCGAACGCGCGGCCGTCGAGTCCGTAGCGTGCGGAATTCCAGTAGRCCGCCGCCAATTCGTGCGCGCGGACGTCTGGGACAGGCACTTCGTTGCGCTCGTCGTCGAGGGCCGTCATGACCGCGGCGCGAGTGAGCGCGGCGTGCAGCACCGTCTCGGCGACGGTGGCCGGTACGTCCGCGACCCGCACCTCCACGGTCGGGAACTTCTCGGACGGGCGGACGTCCCAATAGACCATGCCGTCATCGAGCATCGCGCCGATGTCCTGCATCCGCTGCACGGCGTCGTCGTAGTCGGCTGCCGAATCGAAATACGGCGGCGGGCCCGCGCTGGGCCACCGCGCCCACAGCACCTGGCGCCAGCTGGCGTAACCGCTGTCCGCATTGCGGTAGATGGCGGAATTGGCGGTCAAGGCCAGCAGCAGCGGCAGCCACGGCCGCAGCCGGTTGCTCACCCGGATCGCGGCTTCGCGGTCCGGTACCGCCACGTGCACATGACATCCGCAGATCCCCTGCTCGTGCGCGATCATGCCGAACCGGTCCGCGATTCGCCCGTAACGGTCGGAATCGGTGATCGGGAAATGCTGCGGAAGCGTGGGCGGTAGGCCGACGGCCAGCAACCGTGCCCCGGCGCTGTCGGCGGCCTCGCCGGCGACCCGCCGCAACCGTTGTAGCTGGGTGCGCACATCGGCGACGGTGTCGGAGACCTCGGTGGCGGTCTCGACCTGACAACTGGTCAATTCCAGTTGCAGATCCACGCCGGCGGCCTTCGCACGTTCGGCGACCCGGGTGTTGAGCGGGACCGGTTCACCCGACTGCGGGTCGACGAGTAGGAATTCTTCTTCCACGCCGATGGTGGGATGGCTGGACATGATCTCCCCGAACGGTTGACCGGTGGCGGCTCAGGGGACCCTGCGCGCTAGCCAGGATGCCCATTCCGCTGCACATTCAAACACCGAGTTGGCTTGGGGCGGGCGGGTCTAACTGTTGAAATCGGGCAACGGCACGTCGACGGCGGGTTGGTCGATCGAGTGCTCGGAGCCCGCCTCGCCGTCACGCTCCCGCTGCTGCACTTCCGCCGCAGCACGAAGGTTGTCACCGGTGTTCTCCACATGCTCTGGTGTGCTCACGTGGCTCTGCATACCCAGATGAGCGCGTCTTACCACCTCATCCGTGGCCGAGCTTTTCCCTGAGCTCGGCATTCTCGCGTCGCAACGCCTCGAGTTCTTCGTGCAGAGGGGCGAGGTGGGGTTCGAGGTCCGCGGCACTGAACCGCACCGTGATGTGCTGGGGGCAGTTCCAGTCGTAGGCCTCGACGGTGACGAGTACGGCACGTTCGACCACGGCGTCGTACCCCGGATCGGCGAAGGTCTCGATCAGGGCGGGATCGTCCTCGACGGTGACCACCCGTGCGCGGCCGAAAATCTTGAGCCGGCGCCGGTGCACGTAGTCCACGGCGATCAGCGCCACCCGGTCGTTGCCGGTGACATTGCCGGTGCTGATGTACTGCAGATTGCCGCGGAAGTCCGCCCACCCGATGGTGCTGTCGTCGACGGCGCGCAGGAAACCGGCGGGGCCACCGCGGAACTGGACGTAGGGCCACCCCGTCTCGCCGACCGAGGCCAGATAGAAGCTGTCCCGCTCGGCGAGATAGTCCTTCTCGTCCTCGGTCAGGACGTCCGCACCGGGCGCGGCGGTTCCCTGAACACGTTTACGGTCGTAGAAGCCGTCGCTGCCGTACCGGTGCTGGACCTCACGGACCGCGTCGGTGAACGCGATCGCTCCGTAGTGCTTGCTCACCGCCCCATGTAAGCACGCCTGCCCGGACGCCGGCCCCCGCGTGTGGTGTTGGGGCGGAATGGACACCCACCGGGCACGAATACGCTATTTCGGTTGTGCATCAACCTCATAGAGTCGGAACTCCCCACGATACGAGGAATCGATGAACGCTTTCGCCACGCGCTATCACACTGCCACCGTCGACGRCCTGGACGTCTTCTACCGCGAGGCCGGTGATCCCGCCAACCCGACGATTCTCCTGTTGCACGGATTCCCCTCCAGCTCACACATGTTCCGGAACCTGATCAGTTCGCTGAGCGACCGGTTCCACCTGGTGGCTCCCGACCACATCGGGTTCGGGCGCTCCGCAACACCATCGGTGGACGAGTTCACCTACAGCTTCGACCGTCTGACCGAGATCACCGAAGGGTTGATCTCTCAGTTGGGACTGCAGCGATTCGCCCTCTATATCCACGACTACGGCGCTCCCATCGGGCTGCGCATCGCCAGCCGAACTCCTGAGCGGGTGTCCGCGATCATCTCCCAGAGCGGCAACGCCTATTTGGAAGGCTTCACCCCGTTCTGGGACATCCTGTTCGCGCACGCCAAGGACCGTGCCGCCAATGAGGCGGGCGTCCGCGAATACTTCACCGCCGCAACCACGCACTGGCAGTACACGCACGGGGTACCCGCCGACCGACTCGACCGCATCGCCCCGGAGGCCTGGGTCCTCGACCAGGCCGGTCTGGACCGCGACGGTAACAACGAGATCCAGCTGCAGCTGTTCTGGGACTACCAGTTCAACCTCGACGGGTACCCGGGCTTCCAGGAGTACTTCCGCACACATCAGCCGCCCCTGCTCGTGACGTGGGGCAAGAATGACGAGATCTTCGGCGCCGCCGGCGCGGAGGCATTCCGCCGGGACCTCCCCAACGGGGAGTATCACCTTCTCGACACGGGGCATTTCGCACTGGAGACGCACGGCGATGAAATCAGCGGGTACATCCGCGATTTCCTGCTCCGACTCGATGGCCACGGCTGATTCGGCGATGGGCGGGATCGGTCACCGCTACGCCACGGGGGTCGACGTTCGTGTCCGTGGTGTTCTCACGCGCCGGCTCAGCCCGCGCGCCTCAACGAATTCGCCTGGGCTGGAACCGAAGCGGGCACGGAACTCCTTGATGAAGTGCGACAGACTCGGGTATCCGACGCTTCGGGCCACATCGGTCACGCCGAGTCGTCCCTGCCCGAGGAGGTCTCGGGCCCGCATCAACCGCTGTTCCTTGACGAACTGGTAGGGCGAGCGGCCGGTCATCTCGCGGAACAGGCGGGAGAACGCGGACGGGCTCAGACTCACCTGTTTGGCGAGTTCACTGACCGTCAACGGCTCCGCGAGGTGGGCGGCGATGTAGTCGGTCGCCGCGGCGACGCAGTTCGTGGCGCTCTGGCGGGCGGCGATGCGCATCAGGCTGGCCGTCTGATCGCGCTGCAGCACGCGATATACCAACTCCTGCAGGTAGAGCGGGGCCAGCACCCGACGGTCGGAGTCCACTGACAACGAGCGCAGAAAGCGTACGACGCTGCTCATCAACACGCCGTCGATCCCGGACACCACGCAGTCCTCGCCGTGATCGTCGGCCTCGAACGTGCTGTCGCACAGCGCCATGCCGGCGGCCACCTGCCTGACGAGCTGCGGATCCACATCCAATCGAACGCACAGGCACGGTCGCTCGGGAGAAGCGTCGAAGGCCTGGCACCCACCGTGGGGCCACTTGCCGATCACCACGCAGTCGAAGGTGTCGTTGCAGGTCTGCGCCACGATGCCGATCGAGATGGTCCTGGTGTCATCCCACTGTGGTTCCGTCGGCTGGGTGAAGCGGTAGAACGTCACGCCCGGCCACGCACCGGCGTTGACACCTTCGGTTTTCGCCTGGGCGGCCAGTTCGGTGATTAGGTCGGCCGACGTGACCTGGTATTCGATGGCACTAGCGGCGGACATGGCCGGCACGCTCCATCAAGTCTCCTCGGATCTGACCGGCACTCGCTGTAGCGTGACTGTAGTCAATGACGGCGTCTTCAACAAGTGATTAGTGAGTGAAATCGCTTGAGTGGTTGTTCAGGCCTCTGATAATCTCCCACCGCTATGACTTGCCAGGCCACTCTCCGATGACATCGAAAGAGACCGGCCCGCGGCGCTCCCGCCGCGACGAATACGCCGAACAGACCCGGCGCGACGTCGTCGATGCCGCCCGCGCCCTGTTCGCTCAACGCGGCTACTTCGCCACCACGGTCAGCGATATCGCCGCGGCCGCCCGGGTGTCGGCCGGAACCGTGTATCAGCAATGCGGCGGCAAACAGGGGCTGCTCCGCACGCTGATGGACTCATGGACCACCGCACCCCTGGTCCAGGAGACACTCGACGCCGTCAACGCCGCCGGCACTCTGGACGAGGCCTTGGCGGTCCTCGCGGACTCCTATCTGGAATTCTGGCGGCAGTTCGACGATATCGTCCAACTGGTGGCCGCGACCGCCGCGCACGACGCCGAAGCGACAGAGGCGTTGACCCAGGCCATCATTCGCCACCGGACCGCACTGCACGAGATCGCGCGCAGGTTCCGGCAGTTGGGTGGGTTGCCGGGCTCGTTCACCGACGAGGACTTCGCCGATATCACCCTCTACCACTACGGCCCGCAGAACGGCTTCCACTTCACCGTCAGCGTTTTGGGCTGGACCGAGGAGCGCGCCCACGCCTTTCTCAGCGCCCAGTTCGCACACTCACTGTTCGAACTGGCCGCCCCTACGGGGTAGCAGGTATGACCGGCGGAACGAAGTCGAACGTCATGCCGAACAGCCACACCAGCGCCAGGACCACCGGTAGGTGAAAGATGAACTGCAGGAACGTGAATCCGACCAGATCCCGCGCCCGCAGGCCGAGCACCGCCAGCAGCGGCAGCATGAAGAACGGGTTGATCAGGTTCGGTAACGCCTCGGCGACGTTGTAGATCTGCACCGTCCAGCCCAGGTTCATCTGCACATCGGTGGCCGATTGCATGACATACGGCGCCTCGACCAGCCACTTGCCGCCGCCGGAGGGGATGAAGATTCCGAGTACGACGGTATAGAGGGCAATGACGACGGCGAACGCCCCGCCACCGACGCTGGTGAACAACTGCGCGAGCTGATCGGAGACGGTGTGTCCGCCGCGCCCCTCGGCCTTGGTGAGGATCGCGGCCATGGCGGCGTACAGCGGGAACTGGACGAGGATGCCGCCCGTCGCGGGCACCGCCCTGGCGACGGCCTGCAGAAATTTTCGGGGTGTGCCGTGCAGCACCAGTCCCAGGATGAGGAACACCAGCAGGTACCCGTTGAGGCTGCTGACGACCGATAGGACCGGCTTGGTGAACAGCTGGGAGATCAGCCATCCCAGCGTCATCACACCCGCCAGGATGGGCAGTACCCGGCTGTATTCGAGCCACTCACCCGGGCGGGAGCGTGGCGGCACCTCCTCGGTCTGGTCGTCGAGGTCCACCGCCAGGTCCTCGGCGGTCTTGATCGCCGCCCCTCTGGGCGCGGAGAAGTGCGCGATGGCCACCGTCAGCGCGATGAGAATGGCGCACGTCGCGAGCGACTGCCAGGTGAAGATCGTGGTGCCGAAGTCGAGCACCCCGGTGATCTTCAGAAGCTCATCGGGCAGCGATGCGGCGGTCGCCTGCAGCTGCGCGGCCGACGAAGACATCCCCAGTGCCCACACCGCGCCCAGGCCCATGAACGCCGCGGCGCCGAGCGCACGGTAATCCACCCGCAGATCGGTCCGCCGCGCGATCGCGCGGGCCAGCAGACCGCCGAACACCAGGCTGAGGCCCCAGTTCAGGAAGGAGACCGACATGGACAGGAACGCAACGAAACTGACTGCGCTCCTTGCTGATTGGGGCACTGTGGCGAGCCGGTCGATCAGCCTGGCCACCGGCGGGCTGGTGGCCACGACGTATCCGGTCAACACCACCATGGCCATCTGCAGGGTGAAGGCGGTGAGGTCCCAGAAGCCGTTACCGAAAGCGTCGACCACCGTTTGCGGTGAGGATCCGTTGGCCAACGCGGCGACGGTGACGACAACGACACCGGCCAGTGCGACGACGTAGGCGTCCGGGAACCACTTCTCGGTCCAGCCCGCCAGCGACTGGGCGACCCGGGCCAGCCCTTTTTCGGAACGAGATCCTGCGGTGGCAGTTGTCATTTGGCCGTTTCCCCTCTCCTCGCCCGGCCAGTATCGACCCACCCGGGAGATCGACAATGCAGAACGGCGCGAACTCGGCTCAGTCCGGCGCCGACCTCACACTGGGCCGGGGGGTGCGGTCTGCGACCCTGTCACATATGCGGAGCGGGCTTCGTAGGGTGGTCTCATGACCGATTCGCAGAGCCATGAGCTGATCCTGCGCATGGCCGAACTCGCGCGCAACGTCGCGTTGCAGAGCGTCGACGGCGTTCTGGCCGATGTGACGTCCGCGGCGCTCGAGTTGATCCCCGAAGCCGATACCGCAGGCATTCTCCTGGTCAGCAAGAACTCGAGTTTCGAGTCGTTGGCCGCCACCAGCGATCTGCCGCACAAACTGGACGAGCTCCAGATGGAGTACGACGAGGGGCCGTGTCGGCAGGCCGCGCTGCAGGACGTGGTCGTGCGCACCGACGACTTCCGGAACGAGCCGCGCTGGCCGCAATACTCGCCGGCAGCCCTGGAGCTCGGTGTGCTCAGCGGTCTGTCCTTCAAGCTCTACACCGCCGATCGCACTGCGGGGGCGCTCAACCTGTTCAGCTTTCACCCCAATGTCTGGAGCTCCGACGCCGAGACCGTCGGCTCGGCGCTGGCCGCGCACGCCGCTGCCGCGATTCTGGCCAGCCGCCAGACCGAAGAGCTGCACTCCGCACTGTCCACGCGTGATCGCATCGGTCAGGCCAAGGGCATCGTCATGGAGCGCTTCAATGTCGACGCCGTGCAGGCGTTCGCGCTGCTGCGACGGCTTTCCCAGGACAGCAACACCCGGCTCGTCGACATCGCGGACCAGGTCATCAACACGCGCGGGCCGGCCGAGTAGGCGAGCGCGCGGAGGCCAGGCGTGGAAACCAGCGCGGCGGGGCATCCCTAGCCGATGAATGAGAACGCAGCAGCTTCCGTACCGCACGAGCAGAGCGACGAGGCACCAAAGCCTCCCGGCCCCACCGACCAGGGCCGCACCGGAGGGATGGCCACCCGCGAGGTCGCCCCGGACGTGGTGGAGAAGCATCGAGCAGAGTCGGAGCACTGACATGGCGAAGCACCGCAGTCCCTCACCCACGCCCGAGGATGCCACCGAGGTCACCGAGGAACAGGCCGAGATGCAGGAGCAACTCGACGACCAGCACCACGATCCGGAGGGCCCTGGGCTGCACCAGGACCGCCACCAGATCGCCGACGAGACGTAACGCCGGGCGGCCGCCGGCGGGTGCCGGCCGCGCTGTGCGTGCCGTCACAGCGCGGCGACGGTGCGCTGCGTTGTCGGGCCGTCCGACTACCATTCCTCCGGCACACGCGTGCTTGCCGAGCAGATCGCAGGCACCGGGGCACACTGGTATGCAGACAGGACCTGCGCGTTCAGGTCCCGGCCCAGACGGAGAGAACGAGCAGTGAGTTACAACGCCGCAGACATCACCGAGCTCGACGATGTCCAGCACACGCGCCTGCGGCCGGCGGTGAACCTGGGCCTCGACGTGCTCAACACCGCCCT
Source organism: Mycobacterium sp. P4_H6 (assembly GCF_056400845.1). Taxonomy (NCBI): domain Bacteria; kingdom Bacillati; phylum Actinomycetota; class Actinomycetes; order Mycobacteriales; family Mycobacteriaceae; genus Mycobacterium; species Mycobacterium sp. P4_H6. Next base: position 47,781 of record NZ_JBFUKN010000029.1, read on the forward strand.
GCGCGAGTTGGTCGACAACGCCATCGAAGAGGTCGCCGATCCCAGCCACGGCGGCTCCACCGTGACCATCACCCTGCACGCCGACGGATCGGTCAGCGTCGCCGACGACGGCCGCGGCCTGCCCGTCGACTCCGACCCCATCACCGGCAAGAACGGCATCGTCAAGACCCTCGGCACCGCGCGGGCCGGTGGCAAGTTCTCCGCGCACTCCGATGCCACCAGCACCGGTGCCGGCCTCAACGGCATCGGCGCCGCCGCGGCGGTCTTCATCTCGGCGCGGACCGATGTGACCGTGCGCCGGGCCGGCAAGACCTACCTGCAGAGCTTCGGCGCCGGCTACCCCGGATCGTTCGAAGGCAAGGATTTCGACCCGAGCGCGCCATTCACCAGGGCGGACGCCCAGAAGCTGCGCGGCACCGGCAACCGCAAGCCCGATGCGCACGGCACCACGGTGCGCATCCTGTTCGACCCGGTCGTAGTGCCGGATTCGACCGTGGACGTCGGCGAGGTGCTGTTGCGCGCACACGCCGCGGCGCGGATGTCGCCCGGCGTACACCTGACGGTGATCGACGAGGGCTGGCCCGGTGCCGAGGTGCCGCCGGCGCTGCTCGAACCGTTCAGCGGACCCTGGGGCAGCGACACCCTGCTCGACCTCATGTGCACCGCCGCCGGCACTCCCCCGCCGGGCGTCCGTGCCGTCGTGGAGGGCCGCGGTGAGTACACCACCGGCCGCGGACCGACCCCGTTCCGTTGGTCGTTGACCGCCGGACCGGCCGAGCCGGCCACCATCGCGGCGTTCTGCAACACCGTGCGCACCCCGGGCGGCGGGTCCCACCTGACAGCCGCGATGAAAGGTCTGTCCGAAGCGCTGGCCGACCGTGCTTCCCGGATTCGCGACCTGGGCCTGGCCAAGGGCGAGGACGGCCCGGAACCACAGGATTTCGTCGCGGTGACCGCACTGGCCGTCGACACCCGCGCCCCGGATGTGGCGTGGGACTCGCAGGCCAAGACCGCGGTGTCCTCGCGGTCGCTGAATCTGGCGATGGCCCCGGACGTGGCGCGCAGCGTCACCATCTGGGCGGCCAACCCGGCCAACGGTGACGCCGTGTCGCTGTGGACGAAGTTGGCCCTGGAGTCGGCGCGGGCACGGCGCAGCGCCGAGGGCGCCAAGGCCCGGTCCCGGGCGGCCTCGAAGGCCAAGGGGCTGGGCACGAACCTGTCGCTACCGCCGAAGCTGCTGCCCAGCCGGGAGACCGGACGTGGGTCCGGAGCCGAATTGTTCCTGTGCGAGGGCGACTCGGCGCTGGGCACCATCAAGGCGGCTCGCGACGCGACCTTCCAGGCCGCGTTTCCGCTGAAAGGCAAGCCGCCCAACGTTTATGGGTTCACCGTCAACAAGGCCCGGGTCAAGGACGAGTTCGATTCGATCGAACGGATCCTGGGCTGCGGGGTGCGTGACAGCTGCGACCCCGAGCAATGCCGCTATGACCGCATCCTGTTCGCCTCCGATGCCGACCCCGACGGCGGCAACATCAACTCCAGCCTCATCTCGATGTTCCTGGACTTCTACCGGCCGCTGGTGGAAGCCGGAATGGTCTACGTGACCCTGCCCCCGCTGTTCGTGGTCAAGGACGGCAACGAGCGGATCTACTGCCAGGACGAATCCGAGCGGGATACCGCGGTGGCCCAGCTGAAGGCCACCTCCAAACGCAAGGTGGAAGTGCAGCGGAACAAGGGCCTCGGCGAAATGGATGCCGACGACTTCTGGAACACCGTGTTGGATCCGCAGCGGCGCACCGTGATTCGCGTACATCTCGATGACGGCGACGCCAAGCTGCACCACACCCTGTTCGGTGGGCCACCGGAGGGCCGGCGTACGTGGATGGCCGATGTCGCCGCCCGTGTCGACACCGCCGCGCTGGACCTGACGTAAGAGGACGTAGGAAACACTGTGACCGCCACCCTGGACCTTCCCGAGCAGAATCCCGACCTGGTGCTCGACCAGAGCGCCGATGACTACTGGAATCACTACCAGCTGACGTTCGCGCTCTACAGCGTGAGCGACCGCGCCATACCGTCGGYGTTCGACGGGCTCAAACCCGGCCAGCGTCGCCTGCTCTACCAGATGCACGATTCGAGGCTGCTGCCCGGAAACAAGCCGCAGAAATCCTCGAAGGTGTGTTCCGCCGTCACCGGTAACCTGCATCCGCACGGCGGCGCGTCCATGTACGGGGCCGCGGCACTGATGGCCGCCGAGTTCCAGCGCGTGAAAGTCATTGACGGGCAGGGCGCCTTCCCGCGCATCCAGGGTGACATTCCCGCCGCCGACCGTTACACCGAGATGCGGCTGTCCGCACCCGGGGCCGCGCTGACCGCCGAGCTCGACGATCACGCCGTGCCGATGGTGTCGACGTTCGACGGTGAGTGGACCGAACCGACCATGCTGCCCGCCCAGTGGCCGGTGCTGCTGTGCAACGGTGCGGTCGGCATCGCGGAAGGCTGGGCCACCAAGGTGCCCGCGCACAATCCGCGCGAGATCATGGCCGCCTGCCGCGCGCTGCTGGCGCGGCCGAACACGACCGACGACACGTTGATGAAGCTCATCCCCGGCCCAGACTGGGGATGCGGGGCTACCGTGGTCGGCTCCGCCGGGCTGCGGGAGTACATCACCACCGGGCGCGGACAGCTCACGGTCCGCGGCACGGTGTCGGTGGACGGCAAGAACGTCATCGTCACCGAGCTGCCGCCCGGCGTCGCGAGTAACACTGTGCAGGAACGGATCCGGGCACTTGTCGAATCAGGGGAGATGTCGGGTGTCGCCGATATGTCCGACCTGACCGACCGTCGCAACGGACTGCGCATCGTGGTCACCGCGAAGCGCGGGCACAGCGCAGAGACGATCCGCGACCAGTTGCTCGCACTGACACCGCTGGAGTCGACCTTCGCGGCCAGCCTGGTGGCGCTCGACGAGGACCGGGTGCCGCGCTGGTGGACGGTCCGCGAACTGATCGGCGCGTTCCTGCACCTGCGTGACTCGGTGGTGTTGCGCCGCAGCGAATACCGACTGGAGAAGGTCACCGCGCGGCGTCACCTGGTCGCCGGTCTGATGACCATCCATCTGGACATCGATGCCGCGGTGGCCGTGATCCGCAACTCCGACACCGTCGACGACGCCCGCCGGGGCCTGCAGGACCGGTTCGCGATCGACGAGGAGCAGGCCAATTACGTGCTGGCGCTACAGCTTCGCCGACTGACGAAACTCGACGTCATCGAACTGCAGGCCGAAGCCGACAAACTGGACGCCGAATTCATCGAGCTCACCGAGCTGGTGACCAATCCCGATGCGCGCCGGAAGGTGATCGACAAGGAACTGGTGGAGACCGCGAAACTGTTCAAGGGCCCCGAGTTCGACCGGCGCACCGTGCTGGACTTGGAAGCCGCACCCGTCACCGCCGGCACCGACGACGACGGGCCCCGCGAGCGGAAGGTCAACGCCGCCTGGCGTCTCGATGACCGCGGCGTGTTCTCCGACAGCCATGGAGATCTGCTCAGCTCCGGCCTGGGCTGGGCGGTGTGGACCGACGGCCGGATCAAGTTCACCAACGGCAACGGGTTGCCCTACAAGATCCGCGATATCCCGGTGGCGCCGGATATCACCGGTCTGGTGGCCTCCGGGGTGCTGGCCGATGGTTATCACCTGGCGCTGGTGACGCGCCGCGGAAAGGTGCTGCGGATCGACCCGGCAGCGGTGAATCCGCAGGGCGCGGCGGGTAACGGCGTGGCGGGGGTCAAGCTCGCCGCCGACGGCGATGAGGTCATCGCAGCGTTACCGGTGTCCTGCGGCAATGGTGAGGCCATCCTGTCAGTATCCGAAAAGGGCTGGAAGGTCACCGAAGTCGCCGACATCCCGGTGAAGGGCCGCGGTGGCGCCGGTGTCGGTTTCCACCCGCTTGCCAACGGTGAGACGGCGCTCGTATCGGCGACGATCTCGGCGACCGGATTCGTGCGCGGTACGCGGACGGTGCGTGCCGAGAAGCGGGCCAAGGCGTCGATCAAGGGATCCGGGTCGGATGTGACGCCGGCGGTGTGAGCGCCTGCTCGCAATCAGCCGTCATCTGAGACAAGGGAGAACGATGTGAGCGGGCAAACGGCGGAGTGGCCGGCGCTGCGGGTGGCTGACTGGGAGCCCACGCGCCACACGTTGCACATGTGGACCCAGATCGTCGGGAAGATACGACTGGCGCATGCACCGCTGCTCAACCATTGGTGGCAGGTGCCGCTCTATGTGTCACCGCGCGGACTGACGACATCGGCCATTCCGGTGGACACGCGGCTGTTCGACCTGGAATTCGACTTTGTCGACCATGCGCTGAAGGTCCGGGTGAGCGACGGTGGCTCCGGTGAGATCGCGTTGCGCGACCGCTCCGTTGCCCAGTTTCACGACGACGTGCTGGGCCTACTCGCCCGCTTGGGCATCGAGGTTCAGATCTCCGCCGGCCCCAACGAGGTGGACCCGGCCATCCCCTTCGCCGAGAATTTCCACGCCGCATACGACGCCGACGCGGTCCATACGTTCTGGCAACAACTGATCCAGGCCGACCGGGTCATCGGGCAGTTCCGGGCCCGGTTCATCGGGAAGGTCAGTCCGGTGCACTTCTTCTGGGGCTCATTTGACCTGGCGTGCAGCCGCTTCTCCGGACGTCCCGCTCCCGCTCACCCCGGAGGAGCACCGAACTGTGGCGACTGGGTCATGGTTGAGGGCTACTCCCACGAACTGTCCAGTTGCGGCTTCTGGCCCGGTGGTGGCGACGAGGGCGCGTTCTACGCCTACGCGTACCCCGAGCCGGACGGCTACGCCGAGTTCCCGGGTTGCCCCGAAGGTGCCTTCTACGACAACAAACTCCGGCAGTACCTGCTGCCGTATGAGGCGGCGCGCACCGCGAACGATCCGCACCAATTGGTGCTGGACTTTCTCGAGTTCACCTACGTTGCGGCTGCGGATCTGGCGGGATGGGACCGCGAATCGCTCGAAGACGATCCCAAGCGTTGGCACGGGACGGCGTAGGTAGTCGTGCATCGCGCCCGGTTCGACGCGTCCGCGACAACCGAGCGCAGCCTGAGGCGCTTCCCCCAAAGCGCTGTCGGCGCCCGTTCCATCGGTTAGCCTGCGATCAGGCGATCCCACCGACGGTCGGGTTGTCACGAATATCCCTCGCCGTCAATATGTTTGGGTATCGGATTGCGGTGAGACCCTGCGGAGGAGTGCACGATGACACGGACCACCAAGGGATTACGCGGCACCGTGACGAAGAGCGTTGTGGGTGGCGCGCTCATCCTTCTGGCAGCCTCCGGCGCCCCCGCGCAGGCGTTCGCGATGCCCACCACCACCGGTGCCTTCGGCGCGCCCGTGCCGCTCGAACCTCCCGGGCCATTCGGACCTCCCACCGGCCCCGACGACGACTCCTGCATCAGCCAGCCCGCCGATCCGGTGTGCGGGGGCGGCCCGTATGCGCTGCCATCGCCTCCGACGATTTCCCTACCGTCGCCCGCCATGGACGGCGGGATGCCCGGCATCGCCGGCATCGGCGGGATGCCCGGACAGATCTGACCCCGTCGGCAGCACCACCTGCGGGCGTCCACGAGAGGAACGGCATGGCCATCATCGGCGGGCGGTCCGCGGTGTTCATCATCGCGGCGGGCGTGGCGGTCGGATCAGCGGGCCACGCCTGGGCCGGTGGGCCTCCCGCCGGCACACCGGGCGAGTTGAGCGGCACCTACAGCTATCAATCCGACACCGGTCGATTCGGTACGTGGGCGGTGACGCCGTGCGGACCCGGATGCGCCGACGTGGCCGTCACCCCCGTCACCGACCCGAGGGTGAACCCCTACGGCGGGCAGGCCCGGCTGGCCGACGGGCAGTGGGTGTTGATCGTCCAGTCCGCACAGGCCGTCCGGTGCAAGCCACCCAACGATGCAGTGACGGTGCCCGGCACCGTCACCTTTTCGCTCGATGCAGGGTCGCTGAGCGGTACCGCCGTCAACGTTCAGTCCGCTGCGGGCTGCGGCGATCCGGCCGGGGCGACCTACCGGGGCAGCTTCACCCTGACGAAGGTCGGATAGGGCGGGCTCTGCCTACCGCATGGCCCGGCCGGCCGAACCCAGCATCTGCGCGGCCTCGACAACCCTTGCCGCCATGGCGTTCTCGGCCGGTTTACCCCACGACCTCGGGTCGTAGGCCTTCTTGTTGCCGTAGCCGCCGTCGACCTTGAGCACCTGGTCGTACTTGCTGATCATGTGGCCGGCGATGGATCGGGTGAACGCGTACTGGGTGTCGGTGTCGACGTTCATCTTGACGACCCCGCTGGCGACCGCGGACGCGATGTCCTCGGCGCTGGAACCTGATCCGCCGTGGAAGACGAGATCGAACGGTTTGGCTCGGCCGGTTTCGCCACCGATGACGGCCTGGATCTCCGCGAGGATCTCCGGGCGCAGATGGACCGACTCCGGGTGATAGACGCCGTGGACGTTGCCGAAGGTCAGGGCGGTCAGGTACCGGCCGCGCTCCCCTGTCCCCAAAGCCTGGACTGTGGCCCGCGCGTCGTCGACGGTCGAGTACAGCTTGTCGTTGATCTCGTGTGACACCCCGTCCTCCTCGCCGCCGATCACACCGACCTCGATCTCCAGGATGGTGTTGGCTTCCACCGATGCCTCCAGCAATCCTTCGGCGATGCGCAGGTTTTCGTCCAGCGGTACCGCGGAGCCGTCCCACATGTGCGATTGATACAGCGGGTCCAGCCCGCGGGCGCGCCGTTCGACCGAATCGGCGATCAACGGCCGGACCCAGTCGTCGAGATTCTCGGCGGGGCAGTGATCGGTGTGCAGGGCCACGGTCACCGAGTAGTGCTGTGCGACCTCGTGGGCGTAGAGCGCGAGCGCCTTGGACCCCGCGAAACGGTTCTGCACCGTGTTTCCGGACAGGTAGAGCGCGGTGCCCAGTGACACCTGGATGATGCCGTCGCTGTCGGCTTCGGCGAACCCCTGCAGCGCGGCGTTGAGGGTCTGGGAGCTGGTCACGTTGATGGCCGGATACGCGAACCCGCCCGCCTTGGCACGATCCAACATCGCGACGTAGTGGTCAGGGGTTGCTATCGGCATGGTGGCGGGTCCTAACACGAGGGGCTGGGTTGGGCGTCACGTGCATCCGCATGAGTTGCGGTGATGGAAGGAGGTGGGTACCCGAATCTGTTGCGGCGGATCATCGTTTCCGCGCATTCTGCGCAGCAGCAGTTCGACCGCCGTGACGCCGATCGTCTCGACGTCCTGGGCCGCCGCGGTGAGCCGGGGCTCGAAGAGGTCCGACCATTCGAAGTCGTCGTAGCAGGAGAAGGCCACGTCACCCGGTATCGACAGGCCCAGACTGCGCAGGGCTTTGAGCGTTCCGATGGTCATGGCGTTGTTCAGGGACACCAGTGCGCTCGGGCGGTCGGCGCGCGACATCAGGGTGTGCACCTCGCGTTCGGCCACGTCGGTGTTGGATTCGCCGTCGACGACCAACGCGGGATCGACGGGCACGCCATGGTCGGTGAGCGCCGCGCAGTAACCGTCGAATCGCTCGATGGTGGAGGAGATTCCGGCAAGGCCGCGCACGACGGCGATCCGCCGATGACCGAGTTCGAGCAGGTGCGCTGTCAATGACCGCGTCGACGAGAAGTTCTCCGGGCCGACCTGATCGCAGCCGGCGTCGACACCACGGTCGATCAGGACGAGAGGAGTTCCGGTGCCGGTGATCTCGGGCAGGGTGACCCGCTCGGAGCCCGCTGCCGGCGCCACTATCATCCCGTCGACCTGCCGGTCCAGCAGCGAACCGGTGACGCGCTGTTCCGAGGTGACATCGTCATGGGAGTCTCCGACGATCAGGACGTACCCGGCGTCCGACAGTGCCCGCTCCACGGCGTGCACCAGGCTGCCGAAGTAGGGATTCGTCAGCGCCGAGATGGAGAGTCCGACCGTGTGCGTGCGGCCGGCCGCCAGTGATCGGGCAACGCCGTTGCGGCGGTAGCCGGTCTGCTCGATGGCCGCCTCGACGCGTAATCGGGTGGCCGTGTTGACCTTACGGGTGCCGTTGAGCACATGCGAGACCGTGGATGCGGACACCCCGGCGATACGGGCGACATCGCCCATGGTCTTCATCGGAGGCGCACGATGCGGTCCGCGCGGCCCGCGGTCGACTCGATCAACTGTGCGTTGCGCTCGTCGGACCCGAGGGCCCAGAACTCCGCTTCCTGCGGGGACTTTCCGTACGCCTCGTGCCGGCGCACGAGGCGGCGGTGGCGAACCTCGGTGTCGGGAGCCAGGAACCACACCTCGTCGATGTGGGACCGTGCCGCGGGCCACGCATCGGATTCCAGCAGCAGGTAGTTGCCCTCGGTGACGACCAGCGGCACCGTCGGCGGGACGGGTATGGACGAGCCGATCGATTCCTCGATCTCACGCCGGAATCGCGGTGCGTACACGACCGGGTCGTCGGCACGCTGTGTGCGCAGGCTCGCGACCAGCCGTGCATACCCGCCGTCGTCGAAGGTGTCGTGTGCACCTTTACGGTCCAGGCGACCCAGATCGATCAGGACCTCGTTGGCCAGATGGAAGCCGTCCATGGGCACCAGCACGGCCATCTCGGGACCGAGGGCGGAGACGAGTTGTTCGGCCACGGTGGACTTCCCGGCACCCGGCGCGCCGGTGAGGCCTAGGATGCGTCGTTGGCCGCGAACGACGAGCGCCCGGGCCGACTCGACCAGCTGGTCCAGTGTGGCGTCCTGCACGTCCTGCTCGAAGGTCACCGTTCTCGCTTCCGATCCGTGGAGAGTACGTCCAGCCATGCCCGCGGCCCGACTATCGAACACCGTAATGCCGCCACCCGGGCGGAGCGATCGATGCGCTCGGTGATGCTGCTCGCGCTCTGGGTCGAGTAGTACGCGTAGGCACCGTGGAAGGCGTCACCGGCACCCAGCGTGTCGACCACCGCCACCGGCGGTACCGGCACGGACCCGGACCTGCCGTCTGAGCACCATGCGACGGGGTCGCCGCCGTGCGTGGTGACGACGGTACGCACGTCGCTTGCGACCAGCGCCGCGGCCGTGGACTCCGAGGTGTCGGCGCCGGGTACCCGAAAGTCGTTGGAGCACACCATGTCGGTCGCGTGCGGAATGATGTCGGCCATCACCGGCTTCCATCGCCCGGCGTCGACGACGAGGGCGAGGGCTCGGGCCGCGGCGTGCCGGGCGGCGTCGCGGGCGATGAGGGGGTGGTGCCCGTCGACGAGGACCACGTCGGCCTCGCGGATCAGGTCGCCCAGACCTGGCGGTGGCAAAGCGTCGGAGTTCACCGCGTCCAGCGATACCACCGATCGGTCCCCGGTGGACTCCACCACCGACACCGCGGACACGGGTACCGCGCGATGGGTGCCCGCCGCGGCATCGACGACACGCACGCCATATGCGGCGAGATCGGCCCGGATCAGGTCGGCGACCGGATCGTCGCCGAGCGCGGTCACCAGGATGGCCTCGCCGCCCAGTCCCGCGAAGGTGACAGCCGCGTTGGCAGCCGGTCCGCCCGCGGCGACAAACTGTGCGGTGGACGTGATCTTCTCGTTCACCGCAGGTGCTTTCGCGACGCGATGGATCACGTCCAGCGTTGCCAACCCGGCGAAGACCCCGACCGGGGCCTTCTCAGATGCCGGCGCGTTCCTCATCGGTCGGCTCCTCCGCACCCGTCATGAGGGCAACGACCTCGGACATCGAGCGTTGCTTCGGGTCGACGACACCCGCCCGCTTGCCGAGCCGGTGGATGTGGATCCGGTCGGCCACTTCGAACACGTGCGGCATGTCGTGACTGATGAGCACCACCGGAATTCCGCGGTCGCGGATCGACCGGATCAGGTCGATCACCTGTCCGGACTCCCGGACGCCGAGGGCGGCCGTCGGCTCGTCCATGATGATCACGCCACGGCCGAACGCGGCGGCCCGCGCCACCGCTACACCTTGGCGCTGCCCGCCCGACAATGTCTCCACGGCCTGGTTCACGGACTTGATGCCGATTTTCAGGTCCGCAAGATGCTGGGATGCCTCTTGGCGCATCCTCGGCATGTCCAGCCGACGGAAGAGGCTGCCCGCGAGCCCTTTACGTCGCACCTCGCGCCCGAGATACAGGTTCGACGCGATGTCGAGGGCCGGGACCACGGCGAGATCCTGGTAGACCGTTTCGATTCCGGCGGCCCTGGCATCTCGGGTGTTCTTGAACGACACCGGGGTTCCGTTCATCAGGATCTCTCCGGCGTCGGGAACCACCGCGCCCGCCAGCGCCTTGATCAGGCTGGACTTTCCGGCACCGTTGTCACCGATGACGGCGAGCACCTCCCCCTCGCGCAGCGCGAAGTCCGCACCGTTGATCGCCGTCACGTTGCCGTACTTCTTGACCAGGCCCCGCGCTTCCAGAACCGGTGTGTCGCTCTTCGTGCTCGTCACTGTGACCTCCTGCGCGCGAACTGATCCACCGCCACCGCCACGATCACGAGGATTCCGGTGGCGATGTTCTGGTAGAGATTATCGACGCCGGCCTGGGTGAGCCCGTTGCGGAGCACCCCGACGATGAGTGTGCCGACCAACGTGCCGCCGACGCCGCCGCGCCCACCGAACAGGCTGGTTCCGCCGATGACCACCGCGGTGATCGATTCCAGATTGGCGTTCTGATACGCGTTCGGGTCGGCATTCGGGATGCGCCCGAGAGCGGCCCACGCGGCGATCGCCGCGATGACACCCGTCGTGATGTAGACCGACAGCAGCACCCGCCCGGACTTGATGCCGGACAGAATCGACGCCTGCGGATTACCGCCTACGGCGTAAATGTGCTTACCCCAGGCGGTTTGGGACAACGCGTACCACATGACGAGGTAGACCAGCAGCATCGCGACCACGCCGTAGGTGGTCGAGAACGAGCCGATGCGAAAGGACGTGCCCAGGAAGGTGAGCGGTCCCTGCTCCACGCGGTAGGTCTCGGATCCCGCGAGCAGGCGGGTGGCCGCCTGGATCGCGGTGAACGTGCCCAGGGTGACGATGAACGGTGGCAGCCGCAGCATGGTGACGAGCCCGCCGTTGATCGCACCGAACGCCACGCACACCAGCAGCGTCGATCCCAGGGCCACGAAAGGACCGTTGGCGCCGGCACTCTGGGCCATCACGATGCTGCCGAAGACGGCGACCGCGCCGATGGAGAGATCGATGCCGGAGGTGAGGATGATCAGGGTCTGGCCGACGGCAAGGATGCCGAYGACCACCGACTGTTGCAGGATCAGTGAGACGTTCTGCGGATTGAGGAACGAATCCGAGACCGAGCTGAAGATGACGATGGCAAGCAGCAGGGCCACCATCGGACCGAGCAGCGGTTCACGCAGGATGCTGCCTGCGTTGAACCGGCTCGATACCGACGGCGTCGCGGTTGAGGGAGCGCCGGTGCTCATGACCGAGTTCAGCCCCAGCAGTTCTGTTCGGCCCAGGCGGTGTCCTTCGATTCGAGGCCGGCGACGGGCTTGTCGGTGATGAGCTCCGAGCCGGTGTCGTTGAATCCGCTCGGCTTGGTGCCGTCCTTGGCGAACTTGACCACGGCCTGCACACCCTGTTCGGCCATCTTGGCCGGGAACTGCATCACCGTGGCGCCGATCTTGCCGGATTTCACATCTGCCACACCGGTGCAACTGCCGTCGATCGACCCGATGGTGATCTGGTCCGCGCGGCCGGCGGACTGGATGGCCTGGTACGCACCGGCGGCCGCCGGCTCGTTGATCGTGTAGAGCGCGTTGATACCCGGGGCGCGCTGGAGGATGTTCTCCATGGCGGTCTGGGCCTTGGTCTGGTCGCCGTTGGTGTTCTCCTGGCCGACGATCTCCGGGGAGCCCTCGGCGATGCCGAAGCCTTCCAGGAAGCCGTCGTGCCGGAAGGTGTCCACGGTGCCACCGGGGGTGCCGTCCAGCATCACGATCTGGGGCGGTGCGGCGCCGAGGGCGGCCTTCACCCATTTGCCCTGCGCGACGCCCGCGGCCAGGTTGTCGGTGGCGAACGTGGCGTCGACGGCGTCCTCCGGGTCGGTCGCGGTGTCGAGAGCGATGACGACAACGCCCGCGTCGCGGGCCTTCTTGATCGCGTCGAGCACTCCGGTGGAGGAGTTCGGGGTGATCAGGATGCCTTTGACGCCCTGACCGACCATGTTCTCGATGGCCGCGACCTGGCCCTCGTTGTCGCCATCAAAAGCGCCTGCAAGCGCCACCAGTTCGGCGCCGTCCTTGTCGGCCTGCGCCTTGGCGGCCTCGCGCAGTTTCACGAAGAACGGGTTCGAGTCGGTCTTGGTGATCAGACCGACCTTGATGCTGTCCGAATCCGATCCGCTACAGGCGGTCAGTCCCAGAACCAGTGAGCCGGCCATGAGGACCATTCCGACCGCGTGCGTGCTGCGCTTTCCGAACATGTGGACTCCCTTGTCCCCGATGTGACGCGGATCGCATCACGTGATCTTCGGGAGCCTAAGCCCTAGGCAAGCGCTTGCGCACGCGCTTTCGCAAAATGTGAATCGGTTCAGTCGAGGCCGAGCTTCTCGGCGAGGTCAAGGATGGCCTGCGCGCGGGCCCGGGTGGGTCCGACACTGCCGTCATAGGGCCCGGCGGGCGCGTCGAGGCGGGCCAGCGTCCTGCGGGCCTCGTCGACGTCCAGCGGGGAGGGGCTGAGCAGACTGTTGATCGTCTCGGCATGCTCGGGATCCAGGCAGAGCCGGCCGGTCATGCCTGCGGCCTTGGCGACCGCGGTCTCCCGGGTGAGGTGGCGCGACTGATCACGCAGGGTCGGTCCGTCGATCGGCGCCGGGAGGCCGGCTGCGCGGCTGGCGATCACCAGGCGGGCACGCGGATAGGCCAGCACCGTCGGATCCTCGCTCATTCCGGTGTCCCGCCGAAAATCGCCGACCCCGAACGCAATTCGCGCACAGCCGGGGGTCCGTGCGATCTCGGTGACCGACTCGATGCCCAGCGCCGACTCGACCAGGGCCACCACCGGCGCTCCGGACGGCAACCGCGCAGCGGTGGCAGCGATGTCGTCGCGGGATTCGGTCTTGGCCAGCATCACGCCGAGAAGCCCCGGAGCGTGCGCCACGGCGTCCAGATCGGCCGACCACGCCTCGGTCGCCACACTGTTGATCCGCACCCACGCCTGCGCCCCGGTACTCAGCCAGTCGGCCACCGACACGCGGCCGGCGGGTTTCTGCGCGTCGGGCAGCCCGTCCTCGATGTCCAGCACGATGGCATCGGCGTTACCAGCGATGGCGGCGTCAAACGCCTCGCCGCCGCCCGGCGTTCCCGGCTGCAGCAGCCAGGTGCGGGCCAGTGACCAGTGCGGTTTCCGGCCTCGCTCCGTTGCCTGCGGTGAGACTGTCACGCGTGGACCTTTCGCTCGACGATGTCCCCTCCATCGTCCGAGCCGATCGACGCGGTGGCCAGATTACGCACATAAAGTTCACGGCTCGCTCACCAGCCGGCTGATCAGCGCATCGTCCATGGTGAACCTGCAGTGCAGGTCGGCGACACCGCCGGGGAAGACTCCCTGCAACCGTTGCAGTACGTCTACGTGATCGATGTCCAGCGTTGTGGCACCGGTGAATTCGGTGGTGCAGGTGAACTCGCCGGCCGAGCCGTCGTGGTCGGTGCGCGTGCGCTGTGGTGAAGTGTCATGAGTAGACGGTGGGGGCACCCGTGAGGGGAGAGCCAGCCGCGCTGTGCGGAGGGGGCGGTGATGCGGTACATACCGATGGCCACCTCGATCCGCACCGAACGGCTCAGCCTTGATCTGCGCGACGAGTGCGATGCCGAGTGGAATCACGAGCTACTCGGGGAGCACGAGGGTGGCACGTCGGAGTCGGTGAAGGACATCCGCGCTCGGTTGGCTCAGCAGCGGATCGAAGCTGTTCGGAACGGATTCGGGCTGCTGACGATTCGCCGCAACGCCGACCGTGAACCGCTGGGTTATTGCGGTCTGATCATCGGTCGGTGCACCGTCGATGAACCGGAGATCGCGTGCGAGCTGTTGCAACGCTTTCACGGTCACGGCTATGCAAGCGAAGCCGCTCACGCCGTGATGGAGGCGGCATTCGCGACCGGGCGCCGCCGGATCTGGTCCACCGTCGGCGCATGGAACACCCCTTCGCTGCGGGTTCTCGACAAACTCGATTTCCGAAGCGATCACGAGACCGTCGACACACGCGGGCGGCCGCTCATCTATCTGGTGAAAGATGCGCCATCTCCTTCCGCGACGGAATAGGCGGACCAGGCCGCACGTTGGCCGACATATGAAGATCGGAATCATCGGAGCAGGTCTGATCGGCGGCACCCTGACGCGCCGGCTGCGCGAACTCGGCCACGACGTCACCGTCGCGAACTCGCGGGCCCCCGAAACGCTCACCGAACTGGCGAACGAAACCGGTGCGACCGCGGTGTGGGCCAGGGACGCCGCCGCCGATGCCGACCTCGTCATCGTGAGCATCCCGCAGAAAAATGTGCCCGATCTGGCCGACGGGATCGTGGACGCCCGCAAGCCTGGCGCCCCGGTGATCGAGACCAACAACTACTACCCGCAGCAACGCGACGGGGAGATCGCGGCCATCGAGGACGGTCAGACCGAAAGCGGCTGGGTCGCCGACCAGATCGGCGCACCGGTCTACAAGGTGTTCAACGGGATCTTCTGGAAGCACCTGCTGAAGAAGGGAACGCCCAGCGGTACGCCCAATCGCATCGCGCTCCCGATCGCCGGTGCGGACGGACCGGGCCGCGAGCTGGTGCACGGAATCGTCGAGCAGCTCGGATTCGATCCGGTGGATGCTGGTCCGATCTCGGAGTCGTGGCGCCAGCAGCCCGGAACGCCGGTGTACGGCAAGGACTTCGATGTGGAGAAGACGGTGAAGGCCTTGGCCGAGGCGACGCCCGAGCGCACGGCTGAGTGGAGCGCGCGCACGGCGTAGTCCGGTACTGCGAGCCCTGGCGGCGCCCCGGTGCTGCCGTTACGTCGTGCCGACTGCGCGCCAACGTGTCGGCCGGTCGGCGACGGACCCTTCCCCGCGCCGGTGTGCACACATCCCCCCGGCACGGACAAGCTGCCGGTCAGAACGCGGTGTCGACCATTCCGTTGCTGGTGTTGCCCTCGTCGTGATTGCGGTCGATGTACCCCAGCCGGACCGGCGACTGTGGATCGGTCCCCAGCGGGATCAGCGGATCGGTGCCCAGGCCCTCGTCGCCCAGCGGGGCACCGGTCTCCGCCGAGATGGGGGCTTCTTGGTGCAGGGAGGCCGTCGACGTCGGGTCACCGACCTGAGGGTCGGTGTCGGCCGCGGCGATCGGCGCGAAGCCGATCAGTCCGCTCAGCACTACGGCGGCAACGGTTGTCGAGATGACGGTGATCTTGTTCATGTCAGGTTCCCCTCTGGGTCCGTGTCGATTGTCCGACCCCTTGAGACTGCTCGCGCAGAGGCCCGAAATCGCCACGGCTAGCGCCCATCTCAGTGGTACCGCTAGCAGGAAGATCCCGTGTCCGACGCGGACTGCCCGATTGCTCCTTGTCCCGATCTGACGTTTGTGTTGTGATGGACAGCACGTCCCCAGCAAACACACAGTGATCTTGAACAGTGCGCCACAACTGACGGGAGAGCCTGGTAATGACCGGTGTGAGCGCGGCGGCGGTGTACATCGGCAGGATCGGCGGTTTGGCCGCGACTCTCGGCATCGGGGCGGCGGTGTTCTGCGGAACGGCGTCTGCGGCGCCCGCTGAAAGTGCAAGCGACGGCGCGAGTTCCCCGGCCTCCGGGCAGTCGTCTCCGCACACCGCAAAACCCGACGAGAAGCCGGACTCCGCGAAAGACACCGCTTCGGGCGAAGATTCCGCGACACCGCGAGCGGGCGTGCTTCGAGCGGCCGTCGACGACGACACCGATGCGCCGTCGGCCCGGAAGAGATCCGTGAAATCGGCGCGCGCGGCGGCCGTCGCCGACAGCCCTTCCGATGCCACCGACCCGGGACCAGCACCCACGGACCCGATCGTCATCACCCCGGCCGCCCTGACGGAGGTCGCCGACCCTGTGACGGCTCCCCGTCCGGCGCGCACCGTACGCACTGCCACAGACGGCCCGGCGGTGCCGGTGGATCCGCCGCTGTCGTGGACGATGCTGGCCGCCGCGAGCAGGAACACCCTTGCCCCCACCGCCGCCACGACACGGGTGGTCGACCCCGTCACGAACGCGCCCGTCATCGCGACACCGAAGACGCCGTTGCTGGAGCCATTGCAGCAGGTACCGGTCTTCGGGCCGCTGTTCGTGACGCCGATCGTCGCGGTGATCAACCAGATACCCGTGGTCAGCGACCTGCTGCACCCGATCGTCGGCTATCCCCTGGAGGCGGGCCGGCCGGCGGGCACACCGCGTCCGCGCGACGTGATGTTGACGTCTTTTGACGGCACCCGGATCTACGCGCACTTCATGCCCGCGGTCGGTCTGCGGCCCGGCGAGCAGGCTGCCACCATCCTGCAGGGCCCGGGTCTTCTCCTACCGGGCGCCACCAATCTCAAACCCACGCCGCTGGACGGCATCATCGCCGACACCTCGGGCCTGGTGTACATCGGGACGCTGCGCGCCGCCGGCTACAACGTCGTCACCTGGGATCCCCGCGGGGAACACAGTTCCGGGGGCAGGCTCGAACAAGGTTCCCCCGACTTCGAGGCCAAGGACGTGTCCGCGATCATCAGCTGGGTGGCCACCCAGCCCGAGGCGCGGCTCGATCCCGGCGTGCTGGATCCCCGTATCGGCATGACCGGCGCGTCCTACGGCGGCGGCATCCAACTGGTTGCCGCCGGCACCGATCCGCGTATCGACGCGATCGTGCCGGCCATCGCCTGGAACTCCTTCAGCACCGCCTACTACAAGAACCAGTCGTACAAGAGCAGCTGGACGGCCATCCTGACCGCGGGCACCACGCTGTTCACCCGCGCGAATCCGGCCATCCTGCCGGCCACCATCTTCGGTGTGCTGACCGGCAGGCAGACCCAGGCTCAACAAGACCGCCTGGCCCAACTCGGGCCCGGTGCCCCGCGCGACCTGGTCGGCAAGATCACCGCGCCGACCCTGCTGATCCAGGGCACCGTCGACACCCTGTTCTCGTTGCAGGAGGCCGACACCACCGCCCAGACCCTCATCGCCAACCGCGTCCCGACCAAGGTCATCTGGTTCTGCGGCGGCCACGGACTGTGCGCCAACAATGTGTTCGACCCCACCGACGGCGTCGTGATCCAGCAGGCGACCCTCGCGTGGCTCGACCGGTACGTCAACGGCAACACCGAGGCGGTGACCGGTCCGCGATTCGAATTCGTCGATCAGCGCGGGCAGTTCTATGCGTCGGATACCTATCGGATCGTCAACCGCAGCCCCGTCACCGCCGGCAGCTCCGGCGGCCTGCTGCCACTGGTGCCGTTCATCGGCGGCTCCGGACCGATGTTCGGGGTGCTGCCGATCGGCGGGTCGAAAGCCTTCAACGCCCTGAACCTCACGACACCCGCACTCACCACGACGACGGTCGTGGCGGGCGCACCTCGACTGACACTCAGCTACAGCGGCACCGGCATCGCCCGGCACGTGTACGCCCAGCTCGTCGACGACTCCACCGGATTGGTGCTGGGCGGCCAGGTCACGCCCATCCCCGTCACCCTCGACGGTCAGCCACGCTCGATCAGCATTGCGCTGGAGCCGGTGGCCCACACCCTCAAGCCCGGGCAGACCGTCACCGTGCAACTCGTGGCCTCGTCGACCCTCTACGCAACCATCACCTCGTTCGGCTCAATGCGGGTGACGGACATGCACCTCAGCGTGCCGACCGCGGACCCTGCCAGGATCACGCCCCGCGCGACGGTGTCCTAGGTACGTATCGTTCGACTATGTCCACCGGTGACCAACTGCACGTGGGAAGTCTGCACCGCTATCCCGTCAAATCGATGCTCGGGGAGGCCGTCACCACCTTGACCGTCGGTCACGACGGTGCCGAGGGGGACCGCCGGCTGGCCCTGATCGACGGCGAGACCGGACGGGTGGCCAGCGCCAAACAGGCGCGCCTGTGGCGCCGGCTCCTGACGTGCACCGCGCGCATCGACGGTGACCAGGTGCGCGTCCGCCTGCCCGACGGGACCGAGGTGCGGCCCGGGCAGGACGAATTCGACGAGGCCCTCTCCGAGTTGGTGTCGCGACCGGTCCGGCTGGCCACCCGCCGCCCCGCGGGGGCCAGCCTGGAACGCGCCGACCCCGAGCAGGTTCTCGATCGAGGACTGGACGCCGTGGTGGACGCTCCGCTGCTCGAGCTGGGCGAGGCGACCCCGGGCGATTCCTTCGTGGATCTCGCACCGCTGCACGTCATCACCACCGCGACGCTGGAGCGGATCGGGACCGAGGCGCAGCGCTACCGGCCCAACATCGTCATCGTCACTCCCCCGGGCTACCCCGCGTACGCCGAGAATGACTGGGCTGAAGGGACTTTCGATATCGGCGCTGTCCAACTGAAAGGGATGGGCGCCACGCCACGATGCGTGATCCCGACCCTCGAACACGGTGACCTCGGTCGCGCCGTCCACGCACTGCGCACCCCGGCCACCGAGAACCTCGTCGACTCCTTCGGCTTGGGGCGCCTACCCTGCGCGGGGGCCTACTTCGAAGTGGTCACCGAGGGCACCATCAGCCTCGGCGATCCGTTCACCCGGGCCTGACCCCATGGACGTTCTGGTGGTGGGCGCCGGGCCCGCGGGGATGGCGTTGGCGGCGGCATGCGCGAGGCAGGGGCTGGTCACCGGGTTGGTCRACCCGTCCCCTGACCGGCCGTGGACGGCCACCTACGGCATGTGGAGCCCAGAACTGCCGCCGGATCTGCCGGTGTCCGTGGTCGCGGCGCGCGCCGCCGGCCGGGCGATCGCGCTGACCGAGCACCAGTTGGGCTGGGAGTACGCCGTTCTCGATGTGCCCGCACTGCAGCGGCACCTCGCCGACCAACTTGCCGGAGTGCACATTCACGCCGGGCGCGCAGTCGGGTCACCGGAACGCGGCGTGGTCACGCTGGCCGACGGATCTGCATTGCGCGCCGCGGTCGTCGTCGACGCCGGAGGCCGGGCGCGCCCCCTGGATGCCGCCGCGGCGCGCCGCACACCTGCGGATCAGACGGCCTACGGGTTGGTGATCGACGCGGACGCAGCGGCACCGCTCACGGAGTCCGGAGACGCACTGTTCATGGACTGGCGTGCCGACCACGGCGAGGCGGGTTGGCCGACGTTCCTGTACGCGGTGCCCTTGGGCGGTGGACAGGTGCTGGTGGAGGAGACCTCCCTGGCCCGCCGGCCGGGACTTCCGCTGTCGGTGCTACGCCGACGGCTGCATGCCAGGCTGGCCCACCACGGTGTAAAGATCCCGGAAAACGCACGCAGCGAGAAGGTTTCGTTTCCGTTGGATCAGCCACGACACCGCGGGACGGATGTGTTCGGATTCGGTGCGGCGGCGCCATTGATCCATCCGGCAACCGGTTTCAGTGTGGCCGCGTCGTTGCGCCTCGCGCCGACGGTGGCCGCTGCGCTGGCCGCTCACCTGCCGGCCGGTCCGGACGCGGCGCTGGCCGCGGCGCGGCGCACCATCTGGCCGCGCTCCGCCCGAGCGATCCACCGCTTCCGGCTGATCGGCCTGGAAGCACTCCTGCGGATGCCCGCCGACGACGTCCCGCGCTTCTTCGAGACCTTCTTCTCGCTGCCGGAGGCGCACCGTTGGACCTACCTGACCGCTCGCGACGATGTGCCCGGTACGGCCGTCGCCATGGGCCACCTGTTCCGGCTGGCGGACGGACGGTTGCGCCGCCACCTCATCGGCTCGGCCGTGCGCAGGCCGGTGCCCGCCGCCGAGGTCTCGACGTGAGGCGAAGCGTTGCGGTGGACTGTATTCCGCGTCGTCGCCGGTGGCGTCGGCGGATTTCACTGTCCGCCCCGTAAATTTCCCGCTGGCGCACGGCGCGGTCACATATTTCACTAGAGCCACTCTGTTAACATCCCCGCCATGTCGGATCCCCGCGCGGTCTCCCGCCGTGACGCCCTGCGCTACGCCGCAGCGGCGTCGGCGCTGGCCGGCATGGGTGCCGTCGCGGCCGGTGCTGCGGCGCCCACCGCCGCAGCCGCCGCGCCCACGCTGATCGATTACGCGATGCGCCAGATCCCGGCCCAGGACATCCGGGCCGCCGGGCACTCCGGGGTGATCAACTACGTGTCGACGTCGCGACCCGGGTCGTCGTTCGGCGCCAAGCCGATCACCCTGCCCTACGCCCAGTCACTGACCGCCGCCGGCTTGATCATCGTCAGCAACTATCAGTACGGGAAGCCCGGCGGGACAGCGCCTTCGGACTTCACCCGCGGGTATGCCGGTGGGGTGGCCGACGCCAGGACCGCGTGGGCGTTGCACACCGCGGCGGGCGGCGGTAAGAGCGCACCGATCTTCTTCAGCGTCGACGACGACATCGACCGCAACACCTGGAACAGCCAGGCACTGCCGTGGTTTCGCGGAATCAACTCGGTGATCGGCGAGATGCGGACCGGAATCTACGCGGGCATCAACCCGTCCCAATGGGCCATCGAAGACGGTGTGATCGGCAGGTCGGGCACGCCCGGCAAGGCGTGGATCTGGCAGACGCGGTCATGGTCGAAGGGCCAGATCCATCCGGCCGCGGTGCTCTACCAACGCGTCATCGACACTGCGTCGAATCCGGGACCGATCGTCGGGGGCATCCGTGTCGATGTCAACGACGTGCTGGCCCAGGATTGCGGCCAGTGGAACAAACACCCGTAAGCGCGGCGACCAAGCGCGGGCGGCATTGAGCTCTCATGGTGTTCCACCCTGATGGTGTCCCCACCGCGCCAACGTGAGTCGTACGGTGTCCGCGACCGCGTCGTTGAGCCGCGGGGCGTCCATCTGGTCCTCGGCGGATCGTGTCAGCACGGCGACCAGGATGCGCTGCCCGGTCGGGCCGATGAGCAGGCCTGCGTCGTTGGTGACACCGAAGTCACCGGCACCGGTCTTGTCTGCGCTTGTCCAGCCGGGCGGCAGACCCGCCCTGAAACGTTTGTCCGAGGTCACATTGGCCTGCATCCAGCTCAGTAGGCGGTCCCGAGACGGCGGGTCCAGCGCATCGCCGACCATCAACGCCCGATAGCCGGTAACCAATGCGCGAGGTGTCGTGCAGTCACGCGGATCGCCCGGCAATGCCGAATTGAGGTCGGGCTCCCAGCGGTCCAGACGCGTCTGGTCATCGCCGAGGCCACGTGCGAACGATGTGATCGCCGGAGGCCCGCCGATGCTCCGCAGCAACGCATTACCTGCCGAGTTGTCGCTGAAGACCAACGCCGCCTCGCAGAGTTCTGCGAGGGACATCGACGTGCCGACCCGCTTGCTGGTGACGGGTGAATCGACCACGATGTCGCCGGCGGTGATCGGTATGGCCGAGTTCAGATCGAGCACACCTCCGGCCACCATGTGCAGCACCCGCCCCACGGCGTAGGTCTTGAACGTCGAGCACATCGCCTGCCGGTCGTCAGGGCGGTATCCCAGGGTCTGTCCCGTGCCCAGATCGAGAGCCCACATGCCGATGCGTGCGCCGTGTCGGTGTTCGAGAGCGGCGAAGTCACTGTCTGCGGTGGCCGGCGGCGGTGTCGCACCGGCGATTCGGCAGCCCGCCACGACACCACCTGTCACCAGCGCACCGATGAGCGCTTGACGTCGAGTCATGTGTTGATTCACAACGACACCAGACCACTCTCGCCGAGGCGTGGCCCAATTCCCGCGCTGCCGCAGCGCTATATCCGCTCGCAATCGCCGCAGGCCAGCGCCACCCGCTGTGGGCCCCAAGTCGGTGCGCGGCCTGATCGCCTCGCCACCGAAGACCGTGTTGACTGGTGGACGTGGACTTGGTCGCTCATCTTCGTTACTTCGTCGCTGTCGCCGAGCACCGGCATTTCGGGCACGCCGCAGCCAGCCTCGGGGTCACTCAGCCGCCGGTCTCCCAGGGCCTGCGCCGACTCGAGAAGCGCCTGGGGCTGCAATTGATCGAACGCGCGCCCGACGGCGCCAGGCTCACCCATGATGGCGCTGCGCTGCTCCCTCGGGCGCGGCTCATCGTCGATGACGCTGCCCGGTTCCTCGACGATGCGCAGCAGATGGTCGGGGCACGGCAGGGAGTGCGGTGGGGCGTCATTCCGCAGTTCGACGACGAGCTCGTCGCACGCTGTGTGGATGGTATCCGCAGCACTCTCGACAGCGCCGACGCCGTCGTCTCGACTGCCACCGGCAGCACAGCGCAGCTGCTGGGCGAAGTTCGTCGCGGGACGCTGCAACTCGCTGTGGTGCAACATCCCGTGCTGGTCGAGGGAATCGACGCCGGACCGGTCGTCACCGTCGCACGCAGCGTGGTGTTGCCGGCGGGGCATCGCGCCGCCGTCGCGGATGCACCACGCGCGCAGATGCTGCAGGACCTCGCACTGGCAACCGTTCCGCGAGAAGACAATCCGGCTGCTCACGATCTGCTGATCGACCAGCTGCGTCGTCGCGGCCTGGATCCGTCCACGGTCCCCGCCGCCACCCATCGCGAGGTGGCTGCCGCGGTCGCATCGGGACGATGTTTCGGTCTGGCCACCAGCGCCGCGCCGGTGCACACCGGCACCGCACACCGCCGCATGCTCGTCGACGAAACCGCGTTGCGCCTGCGAATCGTCACCRCCACCGGTGCCGACGTCGGCGACGCGGTGTACGCGGTCGACCGTCAGCTCCTGCGAGCCGACCGGTGAGGACCATCGAACAGCAGATCACCGACGCGTTCACCGACGCCGGCTGTCTCGGATGGCTGCGGGCTCAACACATCGGCGGCACCGGACGTGTCATCGATGTCGACGGGGATGCACCGGTGGTCGCGGCTTCGGTGTATAAGGTCGTCGTGCTGATCGCCGCTGCGCGCGCATTCGACACGGGCCGCCTCGACCCGCACGCAACGGTGCGCGTCGTGCCCGGTGACTGCACACCCGGACCCACCGGTATCAGCCTGTTCGCCGACCCGGTCACGCTCTCGTGGCTCGACCTCGCCCGAATGATGATCACGC